>DATCTE010000202.1:0-4919 GCA_036568085.1 Thiobacillus sp. | reverse complement strand
TGATCTTCTTGAAATGATCGAGGTCCAGCACCAGCAGGGAAAACGCCTCGCCCGTGCGCTTGAAGCGCGCGAACTCCTGGTCGGCCAGTTCGTAGAAGGTGCGCAGATTCACCGCGCCGGTCAGGAAATCCTCCCGGGCCGCCTGGGCCAGCGCGTTTTCCATGTTCTTGCGCTCGGTGATGTCGAGTATCACCCCCGAGATGCCGTCGGGCCGTCCTTCCGCATCGTAAAACACCGACTTGTAGAAGATGACATCGTGGACGCTGCCGTCGGCGTAGCGCACGTTGGTTTCGTAGGTTTGCGTGCCGCCGTCTGCCAGCAGGTCGCGATCGGCCTTCTCGTAGATGGCGGCCAGCTCGGCAGGCGCGACATCATGAACGGTTGCGCCGACGATTTTGGCGCGCGGCAGGCCAATATAGCTCTCGAATGCGCGATTGCAGGCAATGTAGCGACACTCCGCGTCCTTGATGAAGATCGGACTCGGCAGCATGTCGATCGCATTCTGGATCCGCCGGACAATATCCGGATCAGTGTGCTCGTCTCTCAATTCCAGAAGTCCCCATTTTTTGTTCTTCCCTGCGCAGTCTAACGCAGCACCCACCCGCAACCGCGAGAACCGGTCTCGCAACGCCCTCTGCGCCGCGGGCCCGCATACAGCGGAATGGATCGATGCAAGACCTGGCCCTGAACGCGGCCCCGAAGTCCTGATCCTGATATTAAGCTGCGCTCACCGCACGATGCAAAAATGAAACGTTTTACCGTACGCTCTGTCGCACCATGCGGGATTAAGTGCATGGACATGCATTGATTGACACTGCCCTGACGGGCATCACAGTTTGCGAAAGGATTCCACGATGTTTGTAGCAATGAACCGATTCAGGATTGCACCGGGTAAAGAAGCGGAATTCATCGAGATATGGCGCAACCGCGAGACCCATCTCGATCAGGTGCCGGGATTCAAGAGCTTCAATCTGCTGCAGGGGGCCGGCAATGACGAATTCACGCTCTTCGCGTCGCATTCGATCTGGGAGTCGCGGGCTGCTTTCGAAGACTGGACCAAATCCGACGCCTTCCGCCAGGCCCATGCCAATGCAGGCGCCTCCAAGGGTATTTATCTGGGCCCGCCGCAATTCGAGGGATTTGACGCCGTGCTGTAAAGCGGCGGGCGACCCTGCCTCGTTGAATTGCCTGATTCCTGCAACGTCCGCGCCCGCCCTCGACACCCTACCCCGCAACGAACCAAAGCTGATCCGTTTGATTCGTTGAAGCCGCGCGTTGAAACTCACTGACCCCGTGCCTTCCGGGTTCACGAAACAATAGGCTGCGCTGTCAGTGGTATCGTAACCGGCACCGCTTATCCCTGAAGCTCATCCCATGACAGATGCAGCCATCCCTGCCCCGGTCCACCTGCTCAAAGGCTTTGCGGCTGCGGCTGCGGTCGTCGTGGTCTGGTCCGGGTTCAACATCGTCTCCCGGCTGGGAGGGCGCAGCCCGCTTACCCCCTACGACATGGCAGCCATCCGGTTTGTCTTCTCGGGTATCGTGTGTCTTCCGTTTGTGCTGGCCAGATGGCGGCGCCTCAAGTGGCAACGACTGGCCGTGCTGGCCGCGTTGGGCGGCATGAGTTACGGGTTGCTGGTCTACTCGGGATTTTCCCTCGCGCCAGCCGCCCATGCGGGCATCCTGGTCAATGGCGGCATTCCGTTTGCGACCGCCTTGATCGCTTGGCTCGTACTCGGGCACCGCCCCGGCATCCGGTCCGAATTCGCCCTGCTGGTTGCAGGTTTGGGGATCGTGCTGATCGGCCTCCACAGCTTTGGCCAGTTTTCCGGGGCACCCGCCCATCAATGGGTGGGGGATGTGTTCTTTCTCCTGGCCGCAATCTGCTACGCCTGCTTCGGCTTGTTGCTCAAGCATTGGCATGTCTCGCCCCTCGAAGCGACGATCGGTGTCGCCGTGATTTCAATGGTTTTCTACACGCCGGTTTATCTCCTGTTCCTGCCCAAGGCCGTCACCACCGTTCCCCTGTCCTTCGTTCTGTTGCAAGGCGTGTATCAAGGCATCCTGGCCGCCTCGATTGCCGGCCTCCTCTTCGCCTACGCCATCCACAACATCGGACCGCAGCGGGCAACCCTCATGCTGGCCATGGTTCCTGGCATCTCGGCAGTGGCAGCCGTGCCCTTGCTGAAGGAATCCCTCGATGCCGTGACCCTTGCCGGCGTCGTGCTGGTGACGACCGGTGCTGTTCTGGGCGCGACACATCAACAATTGGCAAGATAAGGATAGGGGAACGCGCGGATTGAGTTATCGATGGTGGGAAATGAAGTTCGACTCCGATTAGGGTGTGGGCGCTTTGCCGTGAGCCAGAATCCGCAACGGCCATGCTGTCGGTCATCCGTTTTCGAAACAGGGCGAAACATGGCAAACCGTTACTTCACACAGGGCACGTTCGACTTTCTCGCCGCGCTCGCCGCCAACAACCGGCGCGAGTGGTTCGACGAACACAAGCCGGACTATGAAGCGATGGTCCGCACGCCTGCCCTGAATTTCATCAGCGACATCGCAACCGATCTTGCCATGATTTCGCCGCATTTTCTCGCCCTGCCGCGCAAGGCAGGCGGCGCACTGATGCGGGTCAATCGCGACATACGGTTCGGCCACGACAAACGTCCCTTCAAAACCAATATCGGAATTCAGTTCCGGCATGAGATCGGCAAGGACGTACATGCCCCGGGTTTTTACCTGCACATCGAACCCGGCGATTGTTTTGTCGGCGTTGGCCTGTGGCGTCCGGACATGCATGCCCTGGGCAAGATCCGCGATGCGATCGTCGACACAGGGGATGCCTGGCTCGCCGTTCGCGACGACACGGTTTTCAGCCAGACATTCGCGCTCGTTGGCGATTCCCTGACGCATGCACCGCGTGGCTATGCCAAAGACCATCCCTTGCTGACGGATCTGAAGCGCAAGGATTTTCTTGCCCTGTCCCCCCTGACCGATGCTGCGGTTCGCGCCAAGGGGTTTTATCCGAACGTCGTCGAACGGTTTGCGCAGTCCGCGCCTTTCATGGGCTATCTGTGCAAGGCGTTGGAATTGCCTTTTTAAGAACGGAAAAGATCTGCGCTACGGCAGATAGTGCGCCGCCGCCCGCTCGACAAGGCCGCCGGCATCGAAGAACAGCACTTCAATCACGGGGCCACGCACGCCGTTGTATTGGATCGCCACGCTGTCCGCCCCGGCAAACGTCGCCAGCAGTTCGAAGTGCAGGTCGGGGAAGCGCGACAGGGCCAGCCTCCAGTAGTCCCCCACCGCGCGTTTTCCCTTGAGCACGCCGCCCGGCTCGCCTGCGATCACGGCGATATGCGGGGAAGACATCACGAAGTCCTCGCTGTAGTGCGACAGTATCCGGTCCAGATCATGGCTGTTCCAGGCTTCGATCCAGTCCTTGCCGAATCTGTCGGCTTGGGTTTTCGTGATCACGTGTCCTCCGATTCCAGATGTGCATTCCTAATTGCCGTGCCGAAATCAACAGCCGACGCAGCGCGCGCGCCCGACGTTCCCTTCGGCCATAGCGGACCGCGTACATGATGCCGCCCCGATCCACGCCCAGATCATGCAGTGCCCGGTCGCTCAATGCGCCGAGTTCCGACTCGGCCTGCCGGCAGACCATGGCAACGTACAGGCGCCGCAGGATTCTGCTTACAACCCTCCGTATATAGCGCCTGCGCAAGGCTTCTGCCCGGCGCACACGCTGCCGGACATCCACGCTGCCTTCATGTCGTGTGTTGCAATCCATGCCCGGAATACTAGGCAGGCACGGCACATCGATGCAGAGGCAGAAAAACCGATTTTGTTCGGTTACAGTTGCACACGGGGCCCAACTGTATCCATCGGAATAGGCATTGCGTGTACTGCATCCGGGCATGGACCTGGCCCTACACTGGCGAGACAGGAGGCTGCAATGAACTTGTACGAAAACCTCGCGACGCACGTGAAGAACGCCATCCGCCAGGGCGTATACCAGCCCGGTGACCGCCTGCCCTCCGTCAGAAGGCTGTCCGAGCAGCACCGGGTCAGCCAGAACACGGCTGTGTCGGCCTACCGGCTGCTGGAAAGCCACGGCTGGCTGGAGGCCCGGCCGCAATCCGGATTCTTTGCACGCCACCCCGAATCCTCACTGCCCCCCGCAAAAGGCAACGACAGCGCCGAAGGTCCCTGCACGGTCAGCGTCACCGAGGTCGCCCTGCGCCTGTGCCGCAACGCGCTCCGGACCGACCTCGTTTCGCTGGGGGCTGCAACCCCCCACCCCGGCTATCTTCCGCTGGGCGACCTGCGCGCCGCGTTCAACCGTTGCCTGCGCAACAGCAACGATGTCGCCAGCCGCTACAGCTTTCCCCCCGGCGAGGAATCCCTGCGGATACGTATCGCGCAACGCGCCGCCGAACGCGGCTGTGCCTTCGGCCCGGACGACGTGGTCATCACCGACGGTTGCCAGGAAGCCCTGAACCTCGCCCTGCGCGCCGTTGCCAAGGCCGGCGACATCATCGCCATCGAGAGCCCCGCCTTCTTCGGCACCCTCCAGGCGATCGAGTCGCTGGGCATGCAGGCGCTGGAAATCCCCAGCGACCCGGTCGAAGGCATCAGCCTCGACGCCCTGGCGCTGGCATTGGAACGCTGGCCGGTCAAGGCCGTGGCCGTCGTGAGCAATTTCAGCAACCCCACCGGCAGCCTCATGCCCGACGCCAACAAGGCCCGGCTGGTGAAGATGCTTGCCGCGCGCGGTATTCCGCTCATCGAGGACGACATCTACGGCGACCTCGCGCATGGCCGCCAGCGGCCCCGTCCGGCCAAGGCCTACGACCACGCGGACAACGTCCTGCTCTGCGCCTCGTTCTCCAAGACCATCGCCCCCGGATACC
>DATCTE010000201.1:0-2537 GCA_036568085.1 Thiobacillus sp. | reverse complement strand
CAGGGGGTCGTACCAGTTCTGAGCCGGCTCGGGGCTGGCAGGCGGTGCCTTGACGGCCGGGGCAACCGGCGCCGGAGCGGGGGCGGGCTTGGCAGCCTGCGGAGCGGGCGCAGGCGCCGCCGGTGCGGCGGGCGCCTCTTTCTGCGCTTTCTCCTTCATCGCGACCAGCTTCTGCATGTCCTGGACCTGCTTTTCCAGCGTGGCCACGCGCTGCTCGGATTCATCCAGCGCCTTTTCACGCGCGGTCGCATCCTCTTCCTGGGCGCGCAGTTTTTCCTGCAGGGCGCGGGCCTGGTCAGCCTTGCCCGCAGTTGCGGCAGGCGGCGTGACCTTGGACAGCTTCAGGACATCCTTCTGCTCTGCAGGGGCCGGTTTGGCCTTGTCTTCAACCTTGGGGGTGATCTTGCCGCTGCTGGCCTGGCCCGGCGCAGCCTTGGCCTCGGGGGCCGCGCTCACGGCCCCGGCCAGTTTCTGCCGATAGGCACGCCAGTCTTCCGCCTGCAGCCTGAGTTCGCGCACTGCTTCCTTTTGCGGGATGGCAGCGACTTTTTCGGCTGACGGGACGTCGAGCGTTTTGCCCGCCTTCAGACGATTCATGTTGCCGTCGAACGCCTTGGTATTTTCCCGGTAGAGACCCACCAGGGTCTGCTCCAGGCTCACGCCCTCCGGCCGCACGCGGCCGGCAATACCAACCAGCGTGTCACCCCGTTTGACTACGACGCGGTCCGTTGGCGCGGGCTTGCCTGCAGGCGCGGGCGCAGCCGTCTTGGGCGCTGCCGGGGCCGGCTTTGCCTGGGCTTGCGGAGCAGTCGCCGGCGCGGGCGCAGCCTTGGCCGCAGGGGCTTGTGACGGCGCCACGGCCGCCACCGGCGCTACAGTCTGTTTTGCCGCCAGGCCGGGCGGGTCGAGCAGCATGGTGTATTCACGCACCAGCCGTCCGGAGCCCCAGTTCAGTTCGACCAGCATGTCGACGAAGGGATCGTTCACCGGGCGGCTGGAGCTGATTTTCAGGACTGCCTTGCCATTCGGCTTTTTCTCGACCGTGAAGCGCAGGGAGGACAGCACCGGGGCGAATTCGACGTGCGCATCACGGAACGCCTGGTCCGAGGCCAGGCTGGCCGTCAGGCTGTCAAGTTCGGCCTTGTCTGCGGCGAACAACTCGATTTCGGCCGCAAGCGGCTGGCCCAGTGCCGAGGTGACCGACAGCCTGCCCAACCCGGCGGCGTTCGCCATCAGCGGCACGGCGATCAGGCCGGCTGCTGCCAGTTGGGTCGTGAAGCGCTTCAATTTCATCCCGTATCTCCCAGTTCGCCCCGCAGGACGGGGCTGTTGAATCCTTGACGCCACTATTGACGGCTCGTCAGGCGCAATCTTTAGTGCAACAAGCGCACCAGCCCTGAATTTGCCGCCGCGACCCTTGTCGGATCAGGCTTCCAGCAGGATACGCAGCATGCGGCGTAGCGGCTCCGCCGCCCCCCACAGCAGCTGATCGCCCACCGTAAACGCGGTGAGGTACTGCGGCCCCATGTTGAGCTTGCGCATGCGGCCGATCGGCACGGTGAGGGTGCCGGTCACCGCCGCCGGGGTGAGTTCGCGCATGGTGATCTCGCGGTCGTTCGGCACCACCTTCACCCACTGGTTGTGGGCGGCGATCAGGCTGTGGAGGTCGGCGAGCGGCACGTCCTTGGTCAGCTTGATGGTCAGCGCCTGCGAATGGCAGCGCATCGCGCCGACGCGCACACACAGGCCGTCGATCGGGATCGGCTTGTCGCTGCGGCGCATGATCTTGTTGGCCTCGACCTGCGCCTTCCACTCCTCCTTCGACTGGCCGGACTCGAGCGCCACGTCGATCCACGGGATCAGGTTGCCGGCCAGCGGCACCGGCCAGGCGTCGACCGGGTAGCGATCGGAACGGATGAACTCGGCCACCTTGCGGTCGATTTCGAGGATGGCCGAGGCCGGGTCGGCAATCAGGTCCATCACTTCGGCGTGCACCGCGCCCATCTGCGAAATCAGTTCGCGCATGTTGCGCGCGCCGGCGCCGGACGCGGCCTGATAGGTCATCGGCGACACCCACTCGACCAGCCCGGCGTCGAACAGCCCGCCCATCGCCATCAGCATCAGCGACACCGTGCAGTTGCCGCCGACGTAGGTCTTGACGCCGTTGGCGATGCCGTCCTGGATGACGTTCTTGTTGACCGGATCGAGAATGATGATGGCCTCGTCCTTCATCCTGAGCGTCGAGGCGGCGTCGATCCAGTAGCCATTCCAGCCCGCCGCGCGCAGCTTCGGGTAGATCTCCTTGGTGTAGTCGCCGCCCTGGCAGGTGATGATGGTGTCGCAGGCCTTCAGCTCGTCGATGCTGTTGGCGTCCTTCAGTGGCGGCAACTCGCGGCCGATGTCGGGCGCCTTGCCGCCCGGGTTCGAGGTGGTGAAGAACACCGGATCGATGTGGTCGAAATCGCGCTCTTCGCGCATGCGCCCCATCAGCACGGAACCCACCATGCCGCGCCAGCCGACCAGTCCTACTTTCATCA
>DATCTE010000200.1:0-2965 GCA_036568085.1 Thiobacillus sp. | reverse complement strand
GGTTTTCAAGACCGGTGCCTTAAACCGCTCGGCCACGCTTCCAGTGGGGGATGCGCCCGCCGGTTTTAGTTCCGGCCGCCGCTTGCGCGGCTTAACGTGCTGTCGCATTTAGCCTGCACTAGCCGACTGCTGCGCAGTGCGGCCAAGACCGATGCCTTAAACCGCTCGGCCACACCTCCACGGCGCGCATTGTAGCGGGTTCACACCGCCTTGTGCGTGAGCGGACTGGCGGGAATGGGCTGACGTGGCTTCAACACGAGATGTCGGATTTTCGTTAGCGCGGCCCGACCGGGAGCAGGGTGGGCCCTGCAAATCTGAACAAAAGCAAGGCGTTGGTCCGGGTGTCGGGCAATCCGTGGTTTGGCATAAATGGTGCTGGTCAGCGGGTGTCCGAAACAAGTTGACGCCTGACATGAGCGATTTCTTCGAAATGCTGAGTACGATCACCCGTCGCAGAAAAGCCGAGGGGGGATCGCCGTTTGCGTCCGTGAAGGCGACCGAGAAATGGCTGAAATCACTGCATGCGGATTCGGATTACGATGCCCATCATGCACTGGTCGAAGGCCTGGAGCGCTTCAACGCGGAAAACGAGGCGGCCTCGCTCAGCCGCATGAAATCGCTGATAAAACTGGAAGAGGCGGGCCTGCCCTTGCAGGCGCGCATCGTCGAACAATATGTCCGCAACCAGGCTACGTTCCGCCTGGCGCGCCAGGCGCTGTGGCGCGAATCCTGGGTGTTCTGGTCGATGCTGGCGGAAGCCTGGCTCTGCATGCTGAAGCAGGCGTACCGCAATCCGGCCAGCGCAGAACTCAAGCCTTTCGCCGCTGAAATCGCCGCGCGCGCACTGCGCTATGCCGGTCGGGTCATGCGCTGGGACTATCATCAGGCACGCAATCCGGCCGCAACGGCTTGGCGCCGCATGCACAAGATCTACCGCCTAGTCGAGCGCGACGGGTTTGCCACGCAGGAGGTGAGCATCGATGCATGCATCACCCATTGCGCCCGCGAATACACGCTGGTCGTGCTGATGGGGTTGGTGCACCCGCTGGGCTACCGTGCGCAGGAAATCGAATCCATTGCCCGGATTCTCGAGGGCTACGAGCCTTTGCCTTTGCCCGAGGCCGTACCGCAGCGCGATGTGCACACCCACCTGGTGGATCTTTCGCTGAGCGAAGGAGCAGCCGTGCTGGAGAGCGAGTGGGTACAGGGCCGTCGCCTGCGTTACTTTGCGCTGGGCCCGCTCGTCGAATACCTGAAGTCGCTCGATCAAGACACAGCGGACGTGGACAGTGGGCTCACCCGACAGGTTGCGAGCCTGATCGAGCGCGGCGGTATCCGCCGTGGCCGTCAACGTACGCACCGCTTCGGGCGGGTGTGGGTGGCAGCGGGCATGGATGAGATTCTGAACGCGCTGGCCCACCCCGATTCCTCCAAGGGGCGGCCCGCCCTCGCGCCATGGATGCTGCGCGACGAGAGCACCGAGGGCATGGGTTTCGCCCTGTCCGAGGCCACAGCCTTGCCGCATGGCCGGCTGGTGGCAGTGACCTGGGATCCCTCGGAGAACGTCTGGCAATTGCTGGCGATCCGCTGGGATCGCGAGGAGGACGGTCAGCGTCTGGTGGGCACCCAGCGCCTGTCACGCCATCCCAAGCGGGTGGAGGTCTATTTTGAAGCGGAGGTGCCGGGGGTGACGCGCGAACCGACTACCGCCATATTCCTGCCGATGACCCACACCGAGCAGGGCGTGAGCAATCTGCTGATTCCGAAAACACATTATCAGCTCGGCGCGCCCTTGATGCTGCGCGACGGCGACATCGTCTATCGGCTGCGCCTGGGCGAAGTGCAGGAAACCCACGAAGGCTGGCTGCGCGTGGGCATGGACGTGGTCGGGCGGGAGCAGTTCGCCGCCGCCGCCTGAGCGTACAGCGGATTCAGCGCGTGCGGATGTCGCCGAAATGAAAGTCGAATGAGCCCGCGCGGCGGTCGCTGAAATACTGTTCCAGCGTGGCGCGCACGGTGCGGAAGGCGATGTCGTCCCAGGGGATTTCGGCTTCGCTGAACAGCCGGGTTTCGAGCGACTCGATGCCGGGCTGAAAATCGAGATCGAGCAGCCGGGCGCGGAACATGAAATACACCTGATTGATGTGCGGCAGGTTGTACAAGGTATACAACCCGCCCACCTCGATGCGTGCGCCGGCTTCCTCCCAGGTCTCGCGCGCCGCGCCCTCGAGTGTGGTTTCGCCGTTTTCCATGAAGCCGGCGGGCAGGGTCCACAGCCCGTATTTGGGTTCGATGGCGCGCCGGCACAGCAGCACCTTGTCTTCCCATTCGGGGATGCAGCCCACGACCATCTTGGGATTCTGGTAATGGATGGTGCCGCAGTCTGGACATACGTGGCGCGGCAGGTGGTCGCCGGTGGGCACGCGCAGCACGACCGCACTGCCACATTCACTGCAAAAATTCATGCTGATCCATCCAGTCCAAGTCGCTGCACAGTAACAAAATCCCCCTGTTCCGATCAAGGGCGAGGGTGGAACCCGGGGGCGCGAGCGATTATCATTTGGGCTCACTCAGCGTTGTTGCCACTCTCCATGCGTCCCTCCCACATCGAAACCATCCTCGACCGCGAATTCGAAAGCGCCGCCGACGGCCACCATACGCCGGTGATGCTGTGGGGGCCGCCGGGCGTCGGCAAATCCCAGATCGTCGCCAAGATCGCGCAGCAGCACAGCGTGCCGCTGATCGACATCCGTCTCTCCCAGATGGAGCCGACCGACCTGCGCGGCATCCCGTTCCGCAGCGGCCAGCTGGTGGAATGGTCGATTCCCTCGGTGCTGCCCGATGCAGGGCGTCACGGGCCGTCGGGCATCCTGTTCCTCGACGAGATCACCTCGGCGCCGCCGACCGTGTCGGCCGCGGCCTATCAGCTGATCCTCGATCGGCGCCTCGGCGAATACAAGGTGCC
>DATCTE010000199.1:0-4762 GCA_036568085.1 Thiobacillus sp. | reverse complement strand
CGACTATGGATTCCTTCTGGGACCTTTGCCAAGAGCGCTTTCGCGCCAATCTGACCCAGCAGCAATTCAGCACATGGATCAAGCCCCTGGTTTTTGACGACGCGGGCGGAGACGTGCGCATTCTGGCGCCCAACCACTTCGTGATGGACTGGGTCCGCGAGAAATTCGCCGAACACATCGACAGCTGGGCGCAGGAATTTTATGCACGCCCCGTCGCCATTACCTACGCGCTCGGCAAAAAACCCAGCGCCCCGCGTACCCATGCCGCGCCGGCATCGCCCACGGCTCCTGCGGAAGCTCCAGCCAGCGTCGCAGTGCCTGCGCAGATGGGGATGCGCATCAACCCCGGCTTCACCTTCGACAATTTCGTCTCCGGCCGCGCCAACCAGCTGGCGCGCGCGGCTGCGCTGCAAATCGCCGACAATCCCGGGGTCGCCTACAACCCGCTGTTCGTCTACGGCGGCGTAGGCCTGGGCAAGACCCACCTGCTGCAGGCCATCGGCAACACCGTGCGCCAGGCCAATCCCAGCGCACGCATCAGCTACATCCACGCCAACGATTACGTCGACGACGTGGTCAAGGCCTATCTGAACAAGCAGTTCGACGATCTGAAGCGGCGCTACATGTCGCTGGACCTGCTGCTGATCGACGATATCCAGTTCCTCGCCAAGAAAGACCGCACCCAGGAAGAGTTTTTCTACGTCTTCAACTCGCTGATCGAGAACAAGAAGCAGATCGTCATCACCTGCGACACCTTCCCCAAGGAAATCAGCGGCCTCGACGATCGCCTGAAATCCCGCTTTGCCTGGGGCCTGACGGTGGCCGTCGAGCCGCCTGAACTGGAAATGCGGGTGGCGATCCTGCTGGCCAAGGCGCAGGCGGAAAACATCAAGCTCGACGAGAACGTCGCCTTCTTCATCGCCAAGCAGGTGCGTTCCAACGTGCGCGAACTGGAAGGCGCCCTGAAACGGGTGATCGCGTTCTCACGCTTCCATGAAAAGCCCATCACCATGGAACTGGTAAAGGAAGCGCTGCGCGACCTCATCGCCTCGACCTCGCGTATCGTCTCGATCGAGAACATCCAGAAGACCGTCGCCGACTTCTACAAGATCAAGGTCGCCGACATGTTTTCCAAGAAACGCACACGCAACCTGGCGCGTCCCCGCCAGATTGCCATGGCACTGGCCAAGGAACTCACCAACCAGAGCCTGCCGGAAATCGGCGAATCCTTCGGCGGGCGCGACCACACCACCGTGATCCATGCCTGTCGTAAAGTTGCCGAGTTGCGCGAGACCGAGGCCGACATCGGCCGCGATTATCTGGTGTTGTTACAAAGCCTGACAGGCTGAGGATGAAATGTGGATAAAGCGAGCCAAGCGCCCGGAACGGGAAATCCATCCCCATCCCTCCCGCGTTTCCCCGCTTTTATCCACAGCCCAAAACAAGCAACAAGCCGCTGTTTAAATTGGATAAAAAGGCTTACCCCCAGTTTCAGGCCGCCTTTATTATGATTCTCAGGAATATATAAATGCTATTAGTACAAAGCGAACGCAACGCACTGCTGGCTTCCCTCACCGCTGTCGTGGGAGTGGTCGAACGCCGTCATACCCTGCCCATCCTGTCCAATCTCCTGCTGGAGAAAAAGGGCAGCAAACTGACCCTGCTGGCCACCGATCTGGAATTGCAGGTGAGCACGCAACTGGACGTGCAGGCGGGCGAGGATTTCGCCATCACCATCGCTGCGCGCAAGCTGTTCGACATCGTGCGGGCGCTGCCCGATTCCGCCAAGCTCAAGCTCGACTCCAAGGACAGCCAGGTGGTGGTCAGCGCAGGCAAATCGCGCTTCACGCTGCAGACCCTGCCCGCCGCTGATTTTCCGCGGGTCGAGACCGGCGCCGGCTTGGGCGAGGCGATCCGCCTGCCGCAAAAAACGCTGAAGCGCCTGCTGCAGCTGGTGCAGTTCGCCATGGCGAGCCAGGACATCCGCTATTACCTCAACGGCATGCTGCTGGTGCTGGAAGGCAAGCAGCTGCGCGTGGTGGCGACCGACGGCCATCGGCTGAGCTATGCCGAAACCCAGCTGGAAACCGAGGCCGCATCACGCGAAGTCATCATTCCGCGCAAGACCGTGGTTGAACTGTCCAAGCTGCTGGGCGACGTGGACGATCCGGTCGAACTGCGCATCGGCACCAACCAGGTCACCATCACCCTGCCCGGCACCGAACTGGTGACCAAGGTGGTCGACGGCAAATTCCCCGACTACCAGCGCGTCATCCCGGCCAACCAGCCACGCCACCTCAAGGCCAATCGCCAGAGCGTGATGCAGGCCCTGCAGCGCGCGGCGATTCTGTCGAACGAGAAATTCCGCGGCGTGCGCCTGGTGATGAGCGAGAACACCCTGGGCATCGTCTGCAACAACAACGAGCAGGAAGAGGCCGCCGACGAGATCGAGGTCAGCTACAACGGCGATCCGCTGGATGTCGGCTTCAACGTGACCTACCTGCTGGACGGCCTCGGCGCGGTCAATACCGATGAAATCACGCTGTCGCTGGGCGACGCCAACAGCAGCATGCTGCTGACCAGCGAGGGCGAAGCCGGCTTCAAGTACGTCGTGATGCCGATGCGGATCTAAGTCGAACGAACCCTCACACACCTAGCAACAAACCAAGAGGAACGCCCTGCATGGGCACCAACACCATGAGCGACAAGCCCGACAACGCGATGCCCAATGACGTGAACGGAGGCTACGACGAAGACAGCATCCAGCAGCTGGAAGGCCTGGAAGCGGTGCGCAAGCGCCCCGGCATGTACATCGGCGACACCTCCGACGGTACGGGTCTGCACCACATGGTGTTCGAGGTGCTGGACAACGCCATCGACGAAGCGCTGGCCGGCTGGTGCGACGACATCAAGGTCATCATCCATCCCGACAACTCGATTTCGATTTCCGACAACGGGCGCGGCATTCCGGTCGGCATCAAGTTCGACGACAAGCACGAGCCCAAGCGCAGCGCGGCCGAAATCGTGATGACCGTGCTGCATGCCGGCGGCAAGTTCAACCAGAACAGCTACAAGGTGTCGGGCGGTCTGCACGGCGTCGGCGTGTCATGCGTCAACGGCCTGTCGAAGTGGCTGAAGCTGATCGTGCGTCGCGACGGCAAGAAGTACGCGATGACCTTCAACCAGGGCAAGGTCGTCGATCGCCCGGTCGAAATCCAGAACGGCGTCGAAGTCTCGCCCATGCAGATCGTCGGCGACGCCGAAGGCCGCGGCACCGAAGTGCACTTTCTGGCGGACGAGGAAATCTTCGGCGTCGGCCAGGTTGTGTTCCATTTCGACATCCTCGCCAAGCGCATCCGCGAACTGTCCTTCCTCAACAATGGCGTGAAGATCGAACTGATCGACCACCGCGACGGCAAAAGCGAAAACTTTTCGCACTCGGGCGGCGTCAAGGGCTTTGTCGAATACATGAACCGGGTCAAATCGGTGCTGCACCCGAAGATTTTCCACGCCATTGGCGAGAAGGACGGCATGACCGTCGAAGTCGCGATGCAATGGAACGACAGCTACTCCGAAACGGTGCAGTGCTTTACCAACAACATCCCGCAGCGTGACGGTGGCACCCACCTGACCGGCATGCGGATGGCGATGACGCGGGTGCTGAACAAGTACATCGAGGAAAACGAAGTAGCCAAGAAGGCCAAGGTCGAAACCACCGGCGACGACATGCGGGAAGGCCTGACCTGCGTGCTGTCGGTGAAAGTGCCCGAGCCGAAATTCTCCTCACAGACCAAGGACAAACTGGTCTCCAGCGAAGTGCAACCTGTCGTGCAGGAAGTCGTCGGCCAGAAACTCGCCGAATTCCTGCTGGAAAACCCCAACGACGCCAAGCTGCTGTGCGCCAAGATCGTCGATGCCGCGCGCGCCCGCGAGGCCGCGCGCAAGGCACGCGAGATCACGCGCCGCAAGGGCGTCATGGACGGCCTGGGCCTGCCCGGCAAGCTGGCCGACTGCCAGGAAAAAGACCCTGCATTGTGCGAGATCTATCTGGTCGAGGGCGATTCCGCCGGCGGCTCCGCCAAGCAGGGCCGCGACCGCAAGTTCCAGGCGATCCTGCCCTTGAAGGGCAAGATCCTCAACGTCGAGCGCGCGCGCTTCGACAAGGTCATCGGCAGCCAGGAAATCGCCACGCTCATCACCGCGCTCGGCACCAGCATCGGCAAGGACGACTACAATCCCGACAAGCTGCGCTACCACCGCATCATCATCATGACCGATGCCGACGTCGATGGCGCCCACATCCGCACCCTGCTCTTGACCTTCTTCTACCGCCAGATGCCGGAGCTGGTCGAGCGCGGCCACATCTACATCGCGCAGCCGCCGCTGTACAAGGTCAAGCACGGCCGTTCCGAGCGCTACATCAAGGACGAGCACGCGCTGAAGGAACACCTGATGGCTGAGGCGATGAAGGATGCCGAACTGACGCCGATGGACGGCGCCATGCCGATCATGGGCGATGCACTGGAGACCCTGGCGCGCGAATACTTCCTTGCCGAAGCCGTGGGTGAACGCCTGGCGCGCCTGCTGCCGGAAGACGTGTTGCAGGCCCTGATGAAGATCCCGCGTCTGAGCCTCGCCGACAGCGGCGCGGCCATGCTGGCCGAAGCGAGCCTGGGCGCGGCACTGGATGCGCACAAATTCGAAGTCGCCGCCGAATACATCAGCGAGTCCGACAGCCACCGCCTGCGCATCACCCGCCACG
>DATCTE010000198.1:0-4557 GCA_036568085.1 Thiobacillus sp. | reverse complement strand
GCCGTCCGCCGGCCTGGTAAACGGCCCGCCGTCAATGCTTGACCTGCAGGTCGTTCTTGACCCCTGTCACGCCCTCGACGCTGCGCGCGATTTTTTCGGCCTGGGCGATCTGCATGGGATTGTTGACCCAGCCAGCCAGCTGAACGGTGCCCTTGTGGGTTTCTACGTTGACATCGAGCCCTTTCACGCCCTCGTCCTTCAACAGCATCGTTTTCACCTTGGTGGTAATCCACGCGTCATCGGCGTACTTGCCGGCCTTGGTGCGGTCGTTGATGGCGAGGGTCTTGACGAATTCATCCTGGCTCAGGCTGTTGTCCCGATTGGTGTCGCCTTCGTGGAAAGCCTGGGCCTGGCCACCCTGAGCCTGGTATTCCTCCAGGCTGATCTTGCCGTCACCATTGCTGTCGTAGGTTTTGAAGCTGGCCTTCGCGGCCAGCGCCTGGCCGGCGACGCCCACACCCAGCATCCCGGCAAGGGTCAGCGTAATAAAGCGATGGTTGATGGATTTCATGGCTATCTCCTGTCATTGAGTTGATTCGAATGCAAAGGCACTCAGGCTTGCAGGAGCGATGACCGTGCCAGTTAAATATTCCGCAGTTAAATCATGAGCTTGTGATGCCGTGGCGGCAGTCTGACCCAAACTGGCGGGCCCAGACCCGGCCTATCTGTCGCCTGTCAGCGACAAATGCCGGTGCTGTTATACAGCCCATTGTTTCTCTTCGCTTTTTTTGTATGCGGACAGCGACAGGCGTCCAAATACCGAACGGGCGTATGAAAAAAAGGGGAGCCATGCTCCCCCATGCACGGGATGCGCAGATCAACCGGTCGGCGGTTGGCGACCCGTGGCCAGCATGACAAGAAACACCGCCAGACCCACGACAAACAGGACTTTGGCGATCCACGCAGCGGTGCCCGCCACACCGGCGAAGCCGAAAATTCCGGCGATGATGGCGACGATCAGAAACGTGATGGCCCATCCAAACATGGTCTACTCCTTTGAGGGTTGATGTAGCGCCCGAGGGCGGTACCTCTCTCATTGCAGAGTGTGTGCCAGTTAAAAATGGCCTTTTTAATCAAGGTCCCGGCTACTCCCTTCCCGGATTCGCCGCAGCCCGCGCGGCGCGGTTGTCGCCTGTGCCCGACATTCAGTCGGTTTGGTCGCGATCCTTGAACAGGGCGGGGGTGAGATCGTGGCGTTGCAGCAGCCGGTACACCTCGGTACGGTTGCGGCCGGCCAGCCGGGCCACTTCGCTGACCTGGCCGCGGGTAAGCTTGAGCAGGGTGATGAGGTAATCGCGCTCGAAAGCCGTGCGCGCCTCGGCCAGCGGCTGGATTTCGGTGGGCTTGTCGCGCAGGGCGCGCGCCACCAGCGTAGCCGGGATGGTGGCGGTGGTGCACAGGGCAACGCACTGTTCCAGCACATTGTGCAGCTGGCGGATATTGCCGGGCCAGTCGGCGGCCACCAGCATGTCCAGCGCATCGGGCGCAAAGCCGTGGATGCGGCGGTGGTATTTCTCCGTCAGCGCGGCGAGGAAATGCTGTGCCAGCAACGGGATGTCCTCGCGCCGTTCGCGCAGCGGCGGCAGCGCCAGGTTGACCACGTTGAGACGGTAATACAGGTCTTCGCGAAACTCGCCGCTGACGATGGCTTCTTCCAGGTTGCGGTGGGTGGCCGAGAGGATGCGCACGTTCACCGTGCGCGTTTCGGTCGCACCGACCGGCCGCACTTCGCCTTCCTGCAGCACGCGCAGCAGCTTGACCTGCAGGGGCGGGGGCATGTCGCCGATCTCGTCGAGGAACACGGTGCCGCCCTCGGCACTGAGGAACAGGCCGGGATGGTCGCGCCCCGCGCCGGTGAAGGCGCCCTTCACGTGGCCGAACAGTTCCGATTCGAGCAGCTCGGCGGGGATCGCGCCGCAGTTGATCGCGACAAACGGCCGGGCATGGCGGGGGCTGGCCCGATGGATCGCGCGCGCCAGCAATTCCTTGCCGGTGCCCGACTCGCCCTGGATCAGCACGGCCGCCTCGCTTTGCGCAGCCAGCCGGGCCTCGGCCAGCAATACGTTCATGGCTGGACTGGCCGTGACGATATCGCTGCGCCAGCTGTCGTCGTTCGCATCGGGGCTGCTGCCGGTCAGGCGGGTGGCGCGCTTCAGCAGGTCGATCAGCGTGGGCGCATCGTAGGGTTTGGTCAGGTAGCCGAACAGCCCCTGCTGGGTGGCGGCCACCGCGTCAGGGATGGTGCCGTGCGCGGTCAGCACGATCACCGGCAGCGCCGGGTCGCGCGCATGGATGGCGCGAAACAGTGCCATGCCGTCCATGCCGCCCATCTGCATGTCGGTCAGCACGGCGTCGGGCCGCATCAGTGCCAACTGCCCCAGGGCCGCCTCGCCGCTGTCGACCGCCTCGACCCGGAAACCGTTGGCTTCCAGCCGCAGGATGATCAGTTCGCGCAGCGCGGCGTCGTCGTCCACGACCAGGATGGTGGGTTTTTTCATGGCGATTTGGGGAGCGTGCTGCGCTGCTGCAGGGTTTTTTCCAGCGCCTTGATCTGATCGAGCTTGTCCTGCAGTTCCTGCGCGCGCGCAGTCTGCTGCCTCAGTTCGATGCGTGCCGCGAGCGATTTCTTCATCAGGTCGAGCAGCGTTTGCCCACGGGCATCGACGTCGTCGATCGTCGCAAGATTCTTCAGGCTGCGTTCCAGCGCGTCCACGCTGTCTTCGCGTTCCAGCAGGGCGGCCAGCTGAAAGCGTTTGGTGTTGTCGAGGCGGCGCTCGCCGTCCAGCGTGGCCAGCTCGCGGCGGCGCTGCTCGGGCGTAAGCGTCGCGACGCGCGAGAGTTCGTTCAGGAGCGCCGGCGCACCCAGACCGGAAAACCGGCTGATGGGAATCGCCGCCTGACCGGGTGCGGGCGGGGGAACGCAGGCACTCAGCGTCAGTAAAAGACTGGCAAAGAGAACAGATTTAAAGGTCATTGCGGCAACGCCAGGTTAAACGGGCCAGGTTAATTTGGCCAAATAATTTTGAAGCAGGTCGGCCAGGGCGGGCAATCGATCACTTCGACGCTGCCGCCAACCGCCAGCAGCGATTCGCGCACGATCGACAGGCCAAGCCCGCTGCCCTTGACCACGCTGGCGGGCTGGCGCGCGCCCTGGAAGAACGGCTCGAAGATCCGGGTGCGCTCGGTTTCCGGGATGCCGCCGCCTTGGTCGCATATCCATACCACGACTGCGCCGTCGGCCGGCTCGCTTTTCACCAGGATGCGGCCACCCTCGGGACTGAATTTGACCGCATTGGACAACAGATTGTCGAGGACGGTTTCCAGTTGGCCGCGGTCGGCATGGAGCGAAGGGACGGCGAGCTGTGTCTCGACCTGAATGCGCCGCGCGTCGAGCGCCAGCCTTTGCCGTGCCAGGACGGCGGCGAGCGCATCGGCCAGAGCCTGCGGGGTGGCGGGCGGCGGGGAAGCGGCGTGCATCATCCCGCCATAGCGGATCAGGTCCTCGATGCGTTTCTGCAGATCGCGGCTGCCACTGTCCATGATGCCGACGATCGTGCGCTGGCGCGGGTTGAGGCTGCCCGCGAGCTCGTCGCCCAGTAGCGCCACCCCTTCGCGCAGCGACGCGAGCGGCGTTTTCAGTTCGTGCGACACATGGCGCAGGAAGCGCAGCTTCTGCTCCTCCAGCGCCTGCAGACGCTGGCGCAGCCAGTCGATCTCCCGCCCCAGCTCGACGATGTCCTGCGGTCCGCTGATCGTCGGCAGGGGGCGCAGGTCCGCCTGGCCGAGCTGCTGGATCGAGGCCTTGAGCTGCTTGATCGGGCGATTGATCATCCAGGAAAACACGGCAGCCAGCAGCAGCGTCAGCGGAATCAGCGCCAGCGCCAGCACGATCAGCCGTCGGCGGGTCGACTGCACGGTCTCTTCCAGCGCCTGCAGTTCGCGTTGCACGGCGGCATCTGCCTGGACGAGCAGGGTGCGCGCAGTGTCATGCAGCGAATCGAACGTGGGGTCGAGCGCATGGAATTGGTCGTTGTCGAGGAAGGTGCCGGGCTGCAACTGGCGATACAGCGCTAGGCTGCGCGTCTGCAGGGCGGCCAGCGTGGTGCGCGACGGCGCGTCGACGAGCAGCGCATCGAGCTGCGCCAACTGGGTTTGCAGATCGTCGAAGCTTGCCCGCAGGGCGGGGGCGAATTCGGCGTCCTGCAACAGGTGATATTGCCCGGCGGCGCGCTGGAGCTGGCTGACCGACTCGACGATCTGCCGCACGTCGCGCGTGACGGCGAGACTGGTGCGGGTGAACTGGCGCTGGGTCTCGACCACGCCCTGCAGCACGTGTACCGCGTTGATCAGGCCGCTGGCCAGCGGCACGATCAGCACGCCCATGGCGACGATGACCAGGATGGTGAACGAGCGGGGATAATAGGGATCGGAACGCATCCGGGCGGGGGCGAGTGGCAAGGCTTGCAGCATACCCCCAATTGAAAAGGTCGATGGCAGGCATCCCGCCATCGACCCCAGAGCGGCTTACATCAGGTCAAGGTAAGCGAGGATGCCCTT
>DATCTE010000197.1:0-11901 GCA_036568085.1 Thiobacillus sp. | reverse complement strand
CATCGAGGAGGCCGACACGCTGAAAGCCACCCGCCTCTACAATGACGACGCCCTGATCCTGGACGTGCGCGAAGACAAGGAATTTTCCGCCGGGCACATTCCCAAGGCCAGGCACATCCCGCTCGGCCAGTTGGCCGGCCGCCTCCAGGAACTCGAGAAATTCAAGGCAAAACCCATCCTCGTCACCTGCCGCAGCGGCCAGCGCTCGGCGCGCGCCTGCGGCATGCTGAAAAAGGCCGGTTTCGAGACCGTGTACAACCAGGCGGGCGGCATCATCGCGTGGGAACGCGCCAACCTGCCCGTCGCCAAGTAATCAAGTAACAAGGAGGCCCTCATGGCCAAAGTCGTAATGTATTGCACCGCCGTCTGCCCTTACTGCGTCGCCGCAGAGCGCCTGCTCAAGAGCCGCGGCGTCACCGAGATCGAAAAAATCCGCATCGACCTCGACCCGGCGAAGCAGGAAGAAATGATGACCCGCTCCGGCGGCCGCCGCACCGTCCCGCAGGTCTTCATCGGCGACACCCACGTCGGCGGGTTCGACGATACGTCTGCGCTCGACGCCGCCGGCGAACTGGTGCCGCTGCTCGCCCGCGCCTGAGTCCCGTCTGGCGTGCGCTTGAATTTCCCGCGCACGCCACCACCTTGAAGCGGTCATCCACCGTTTCAAGGATTTCCCCATGGAACTCGCCTGCCCCCACTGCCTCGCCGTCAACCGCGTGCCGGACGACCGGCTGTCGAATGCCCCCAAATGCGGCAAATGCGGCACACCGCTGCTGCCCGGCAAACCGGTCGACCTCACCGCCGACACGTTCGACCGCTTCATCGCCAAGGCCGGGCTGCCGGTGCTGGTCGACTTCTGGGCCGGCTGGTGCGGCCCCTGCAAGATGATGGCGCCGGTGTTCCAGCAGGTGGCAGCCGAGATGGGCACACGCGTGCGCTTTGCCAAGGTCGATACCGAAGCCCATCCGCAGGTGTCGATGCGCCACCACATCAAGGGCATCCCCAGCCTGATCCTGTTCAAGAGTGGTGCCGAGGCGGCGCGCATCTCGGGCGCCATGGAGACCCACGCGCTGAAACGCTGGCTGGCGTCACAGGGCATCCAGTAAGGGCATGGCCGATTCATGGAAGTGCCTTAAAGCCCGTGTAAAATAAGTCCATCCCCGGAGCGCATGCTCCGGTTTTCTTATTCAGGGAGACGAGACATCATGGCCGACGCACAACAACCCGTATTCAATATCGAAAAGCTCTACGTCAAGGACCTGTCGGTGGAAGTGCCCAATGCGCCCGGCATCTACCTGGAGCGTGAAGCCCCGCAGATCGACGTCAACATGTCGACCGAAAGCCGCGCGCTGGGCGAAGACCTGTACCACGCCAGCATCACCGTCACCGTCACCGCCAAGACCGGCGACAAGACCATGTTCCTGGTCGAGTGCACCCAGGCCGGCATCTTCCGCATCGAACATGTGCCGCAGGACCAGTTGCCCATGGTGCTGGGCATCGGCTGCCCCAACATCGTTTTCCCGTATCTGCGCGAAACCGTGTCCGACGTGGTGATCCGCGCCGGCTTCCCGCCGCTGCTGCTGAACCCGGTCAACTTCGAATCGCTGTTCCTGCAGCAACAGCAGGCGCAACAGCAACAGGCCGCCCCTGCGCAAACCCATTGAAACCGGCGTGCTGACATTGCGACCGTCGCGCGCCGCCCTCCTCCTCACGGGCGGCCTGCTGTTCGCGCTGGCGCAGCCTGCCAGTGCGCTGGAATACCGCAACACTGGACGCGCCGCCCTGCTGTATGACGCGCCCTCGACCTCGGCCGGCAAGCTGGCCGTCGCTGGGAGCGGCCTGCCGCTCGAAGTCGTCGTCGATACCGAAGCCTGGGTCAAGGTGCGCGACTACACCGGCCGCCTGGCATGGATCGAGAAATCCGCCCTCGGCGGCCCCCGGAACGTCATGGTCAAGGCCGATACCAGCGCCATCCGGCAGCAACCGCGCGCCGATGCGGACGTCGTATTTCGTGCCGCGCGCGGCGTCCTGCTCGACGTCACCGGCAAACCCGACGCGTACGGCTGGCTGCCGGTGAAGCATGCCGACGGCCTCGCCGGCTGGGTGCCTGTGCGTGAGGTATGGGGCCAATGAAACTGGCAGTACTCGGCGCCGGCGCATGGGGCACCGCGCTGGCGGCCAGCTGGGCGCCCCACCATGACGTCACCCTCTGGGGACGCAACGCAGTCGAACTCGACGCCATGCGCGCGGCCCGCGTCAACACGCGCTATCTGCCTGACTGCAGGCTGCCGGACGCGCTGCATTTCAGCCCCGACCTCGGCCATGCCGTCGATCAGGCCGACCTCATCGTCATCGCCGTTCCCAGCGGCGGCCTGCGTCCCACCCTGGCTGCGCTGGCCACCCGCCCCGACCTGCCGCCGATCGTCTGGGTGTGCAAGGGTTTCGAGCCCGGCAGCCGCAAATTGCCGCATCAACTCATCGCCGAACTGCTGCCCGCACACAGCCAGACCGGCGTGCTGTCGGGCCCCAGCTTCGCCCAGGAAGTCGCGCAGGGCTATCCCACCGCGCTCACGCTGGCGTCCCGCGACACCACACTGGCACAGCGTCTGGCTGAAACCCTCTCCGGCCAGCGCCTGCGAATCTATGCGCACGACGACGTCATCGGCGTCGAGCTCGGCGGTGCGCTGAAAAACGTCATGGCGATCGCCGCCGGCATCTGCGACGGCCTGCAGCTTGGCCACAATGCCCGCGCCGCGCTCATCACCCGCGGTCTGGCCGAAATGACACGCCTCGGGGTCAAGCTTGGCGGCCATTTCGAGACCTTCATGGGCCTGTCCGGCCTTGGCGATCTCATCCTCACCACGACCGGCGACCTCTCGCGCAACCGTCAAGTCGGCCTGCGCCTCGCACGCGGCCAGGCGCTCGATACCATCCTCAGCGAACTCGGCCACGTCGCAGAAGGCGTCACCACTGCCCCCGAAGTCGCCGCGCTTGCCAGTGAACTCGGCGTCGACATGCCCATCACCCGCGCCGTCTGCCAGATGCTGTTTGAAGGCCTGCCCGCCGCCCAGGCGGTCGATGCCCTGCTGAACCGGGAAATCAAGGCCGAATTTTGAAAGCCGGCTCACCATCCCGCTCCTGAAGACCGTATTGCCCGTTCGGCGGCAGACCTGCATTCAGGCATCCACGCAGCAAGTCGTGCTTGTTGTCGCGCAAGTGCCCAACTACAGTCCAAACTAGTAATGTCCGTCACACCGACTCCGAGGCGCACCGAGGGAACGCCAGGATGCCCGGCACAAGATTGGCGGCATTCGACAACACAACAACTTTTTTATCAGGGAACAGCCGCCTATAAGGCCTCGCCGCCAGCATGAGCCGCCTCAGCGATCCACCATCCCGGAACGACCCCAGGCCTCTGCGCGGCCTTTTTTATGCCTTGATCGGATTCTTCGTGCTGGCCTATTTCATGGCCATCGCCCGCCATTGGGTTGACGCAAAACAGGATGCCGAAACGCAATTGCGTTATTTCAACGGCATCCTGGTGCAGAACACGCGCACCACGTTGAAGAACTATGAACTGGTCCTGCGGGGGCTGGGCAGCGAACTGGTCGCCGAGGGCGCATTACAGTCGCCGGCACGCGGACGCACGCTCATCGAACGCATGAAGTCGATTGATCCCGGCATGGCAGGACTGGGACTGGCAAGGCCTGACGGGCAACTCGTCCTGGTCAGCGGCATCGAGGACGGGCAGCCGTTGCCCAATCTGCTGAGCCAACCCGAAACCCGCGACAGTTTCCGCGCCGCCATCAGCTCCGGTCACATCCAGCTTGGCAGGCCGTATTACATGAAGGTACTGAAACACTGGGTGAACCCGGTACGCGTACCCATCCTTGACCCGCGGGGCCGCACCGTGGCAGTCATGACGGCGGGGTACTCCATCGATGGCAGCACCACCCTGGCCGCTCAGGTCACGCTGCCGCCCGACATCCAGATGGTGCTGCTGCGCGACGACAATTACCTGCAGTATCTCTATCCGCTGCCGGCGGGTCCCAAAGCGGCCGCCGTCCTGAGTGCGTATGGCAGGCCGATCCACCCGAAAACCATCCAGCAGCTCGAGGCAGTCAGGCATGACGGGAAAGGCGCCATGACGATCGACCTCCCGCGTTTAAACGGCCTTCATTATGTCGTCTATGAACGCATGGATGAATATGGGCTGCTGGCGGGATCGTTCATGCCCTGGCGTACCATCGTGCACAGCTGGCTGCAACGCCTGCTGTTGCCCACCCTGCTGCTTTGCGTCTTCCTTCTGGGCGGCGTGTGGACTTATCGGCGTTCCCTCGCACGCCAGAGCAAGTCAGACGCGGCGGTCGCCCATCTCTCGGCCTGGCAACAGGCCGTTCTGGATGGCGCCGATTACAGCATCATCTCAACCAACACCGCCGGAACCATTGTCAGTTTCAACGCGGCGGCCCAGCGCATGCTGGGCTATACGGCAGACGAAGTGATCGGTGAACGCACCCCGGCCATCTTCCACGACGAGGACGAAATTCGCCAGCGTGCGATCGAACTCAGCCGGGAACTGGGCGAACCCATCCAGCCCGGGTTTGACGTCTTCGTCGCCAAAGCCAGGCGCGGTCAATCCGAGGAACGCGAGTGGACTTACCTGCGCAAGGATGGCAGCCGTTTTCCGGTTCGGCTGTCGGTCACCCCATTGCGCGGCGCGGATGGCAGGATCGAGGGGTTCATGGGGATCGCCGCCGACCTGTCCGCGCATAAACAGGCCCAGGCCAATCTGCGCGACAGCCAGGCACGCTATCGCATCCTGTTCGAACGTGCAGGCGACAGCATCTTCCTGATGAAGGGCGAGCAATTCGTGGATTGCAATCCGGCAACACTGGAGATGTTCGGCTGCACGCGCGACCAGATTGTCGGTGCCACGCCTTATCGGTACTCCCCCGAGTTCCAGCCGGATGGCCGCCTGTCCCAGACCAAGGCACAAGAAAAAATCGCGGCTGCCTTCGACGGCGAAACCCAGTTCTTCGAGTGGCGCCACCAACGTCATGACGGCACGCCCTTCGACGCGGAAGTGACGCTGAATATGGTGATGATCGGGGACGACGCCCACATCCTTGCCACCGTTCGCGACATCAGCCAGCGCAAAAAAGCCGAGGCGGAACTGCTGCAATCCCGCCAGGCCCTGATCGAGCGCAACGAACACCTGCGCCTCATCAACCAGCTGGCCAACCGTCTACACGCCTCGCTGGCCTTGGACGACATCCTGAAAGAAACCATAGATGCCCTGCTCGGCCTGAGTCATGCGCCGAATATTGCGATCTACCTGCTGGATCCGGACGGCACGCGCCTGAATCTGGTGGCCAATCGCGGGTTCAAGGCGGAATTGCCGCAACTGGGCGCCAGCCTTCCCCTAGAGGGAAGCCTGAGCGGCCTGGCTCTGAGCAGCAGGCATTTGCTGGTCAGCAATGACTTTGCCCATGACATGCGCCTGTACCCCGCCGTGCGGAATGGCCTGGTGGCTGCGGGTTTGCACTCAGGAGTCGTCATTCCGATGGTCTATCACGAGCGTACGCTGGGCAGCATCAACCTGGTCTACGGCGAGCACCGGGTGTTCAGCGACGTGGAACTGGAAACGCTCAATGCTTTCAGCAATACGGTTGCCCTGGCGATCGCCAATTCGCGCCATGTCGTCAGCCTGGCCTTCCAGGCCAGGCACGACAGCCTCACCGCCTTGCCCAACCGTTCTGTCCTGCACGAGGAGTTCGCGGATCGTATCCGGCGAACCCCGGCTGGAAAGACCGCACTCCTGCTATTGGATCTGGACCGTTTCAAGGAAATCAACGACACCCTGGGCCACCACGTGGGGGATCACCTGCTGACCCACATCGGCCCGCGCCTGCAAGACGCGCTCGCGGAACACCACGCGCTGATCTGCCGCTTGGGCGGCGACGAATTCTCCATATTGCTGACCGGCCTGACCGACCAGACCGATGCCGTTGCACTGGCAAGGCACGTGACCGAGGCATTGCGCCGTCCCTTCATGGTGGAAGGCATGGCCTTGCAGCTGGGTGCGAGCGTAGGGGTGGCTTATTACCCTGAACATGGTGAAAACAGCCATGCCCTGCTGCGGGCGGCGGATGTGGCGATGTACCAGGCGAAGAAGCTGACGACCGGCGTCGTGGTCTACGACCGCGGATTCGACGACTACAGTCCGGACCGTCTCGCCCTCGCCAGCGAACTGGTTCAGGCAGTCCGGAATGGAGAGCTCATCCTGCATTACCAGCCCAAGCTGGATATCGCCAGCGGGCAGGTCACGGGATTCGAGGCGCTGGTACGCTGGCTGCATCCCCGGCTGGGCATCCTGTACCCAGACACCTTCCTGCACCTGGTGGAAATGAACGAAGTCATCCATCCCTTTACACGCGCCGTCATGGATATCGCGCTGGCAGACAAGCGCCGGCTGCATGACCTCGGCTACACGCAGCCGGTGGCGATCAACCTTTCCGTACGCAATCTGGTGGATGCCCGCTGCGTATCCCGACTCGCAGATGCCATCGCCACGCACGGCATTCCCCACCAGGAGGTTGAACTGGAGCTGACCGAGACCGCCCTGATGTACGATCCGGACAGTGCGGTCATCCTGCTGCAGGAGATCGCAGCCATGGGCGTGAACATCGCGATCGACGATTTCGGCACTGGCTATTCCTCTCTGGCCTACCTGCGGCGCCTCCCCCTTAAAGCCCTGAAAATCGACCGCTCATTCGTCATGGGCATGAACGACAACGCCCAGGATGCGATCATCGTGCGCTCCACGGTCGCCCTTGCCCACAGCCTGGGGCTCAGCGTCATCGCCGAGGGCGTGGAAAACGCCGAGACACTGGCCCTGTTGAAGGGGATGGGATGCGAGCAAGCCCAGGGCTACCACCTCAGCCAGCCACTCCCCCTGGATACACTTATTGACTGGCTGCGGACGCACTGAGGGGCTGCAGGAACCCGATTTTCGGGGTCGCAACATGCCGTGCATCCCGGGTGCAGGCAGGGTGTTACCGATACCCTGCCGAACGGGGAAATCAAGACGAACTTCTGAATGAAACCGGGCGTAGCCATCGGGAAAAGAAAGCCGCTTCAGAAGAGCTCGATCGATCCGCTGTGACGTTTCTCCGGCGCGAGCTTGCCGCTGCATACCAGCTCGCGGTAGTCGCAGACCTGGTTGCGGCCGTTCTCCTTGGCGTAATAGAGTGCCTTGTCCGCTTCCTCGAATACGTAGGGCGGCAGCTTCTGGTCGGCGATCGCCGTGTAGCCGATGCTCGCCGTCACCTGTCCGACCTGCGGAAAACAATGGTTCTGCACCTTGATCCGGATGCGCTCAAGGATGGCCACGATGGTCTCGGGTGATACATCCTTGATCAGCACGACGAACTCCTCGCCGCCGTAGCGAAACACCCAGTCCACATCACGCAGGGCGTTACGCATCAGGCCGGCGAAAACGAGGAGCACCTCGTCGCCGATCAGATGGCCGTGGCTATCATTGATGCGCTTGAAATGATCGAGGTCGATCACGGCCAGGTAATCGGCCGTGTCCCGGTCGCGCTTCCGGTTGCGTCCATTGAGCCGGCCCGTGAGCAGTTCGCCCAGTTTCTGTTCCAGCTTCTTGCGGTTGTACAGCCCGGTCAGCGTGTCGCGTTCGCTGTCGAACAGCATTTTCGCGTAGTTGGCGTAGATCTTGAGCATCCCTTGGGCGATGCGCAGGTCGGCCACAACCCATTCGGACTGCCTGAGCACGATCGCCTTCCGCCTGTCCTCCAGCAAGCCCAGGCTGCTGATGAGATAGCTCTGACCGTCCTGAACCGTCTGCCGGGCCGGCGCGTCGGCATTCAGACTGGCCGCTTCCGCCACCAGGGCATCGGTCACCGGGAACATGGGCTTCGGCAGGGGGCAGGCCGCGTCCTGGACCCACTGGCCGTGCTGCGGGCCCGGCACCAGGCAGACCATGGACACCTGCACGCCCGGCAGCATCTCCAGGATCGACGCCTGCAGACTGCGCAGCAACGTCAATTCGTCCCGCTGCTCGGTCAGGTGCACCACGGACTCGATCACCTCATGGGCGATTTCGGACTGCCTGGACGACTGCATGGCGACGGACAACGAATACCCCGGAAAAATAGGTTTTATGATTTTACGCCTTCACGCCGCATAAAAGGCGGGTTCACGCGGACAGTTCACTGCCTGCAGCCCGCTTCGTGCCGCCTCCCACCGACCCGGGCAACCATCGTTTATCCCGCTGTGCTCGCAGTCGTCTCGGCAATCCGCCGGATCGTTGCCACAAACCCCGGGTCTTCGCCATGCAGCAACGGCGGCAAGGCGGCGCGGAAATCCTGGCGTGCGCACCATTCATGCATGTAGTCCTCCCACGACTGCCACAGCCGCGCCTGTTGGCGGCTCATCTTTTCTTCGTAGACCAGCACATAGGCACGTTCGAACAGGCTGACCAGGATGGCGAACAAGGCGTGCTTGCGCTCCCGCTGTTCTTCGCTGAGTTCGCCCTTTACGACGGGCGACAGCAGATGCAGATCGGCGTTGTCGATGACCAGCCGCATGAAATCTGCATACTCGTCGGACAGCCGCAGGAAGATTTCCTCCTCGTCGTTCTGCCGGTCGCGGCGGCGGTCGTAGACGTATACACCGATGGCGAATGGCAGGCCGACGATGGTGACGAGGTAACTCAGCGCTTCCAGCCATTGCATTGTGTCCATTCACATCCCTCCGGCAAAACCGTTTTGCCGCCACGCCTCGAACACGACCACGCTGACCGCGTTCGACAGGTTCATGCTGCGCGATCCCGGCAGCATCGGCAGGCGCAGGCGATGTTCCATGTCGAACCGGTCCAGGATCTCGGGGGGCAGGCCGCGCGACTCGGGGCCGAACAGCAATACGTCGTCGGCCTCAAAGGCGATTTCGGTATAGCGTGCACTCCCCTTGGTGGTGAGCGCAAACCAGCGCCTGCCGGACAAGGCCGCCTGTACCGCTTCCCAGCCGGCATGCACGGTCACGCAGGCCATGTCGTGGTAATCCAGCCCGGCGCGCGCCACCTGCTTGTCGGACAGGTCGAAGCCCAGCGGCTCGACCAGATGCAGGCGGCAGCCGGTGTTGGCCGCGAGACGGATGAGGTTGCCGGTGTTGGGCGGGATCTCGGGCTGAAACAAAACGATGTCAAACATCCGGCTTGGCCTAAAATAAAAACATTCTTGGAGTCCGCCTATTCTATGGTCCCTTACCTCACCACCGCACTCACCGGCCCGCTGCTGGAACTGGAAAAGCGCCTGCTCGATGCCCAGCCGACCATCGAGCACTGGTTTCGCCAGCAATGGAAAGAACAGTCGGCACCGTTCTATACCTCGGTCGACATCCGCAACGCGGGCTTCAAGCTGGCGCCGGTCGATACCAACCTGTTTCCGGGCGGCTTCAACAATCTCAACCCCTCGTTCATGTCGCTGTCGATCCACGCGGCGATGGGCGCGGTGGAAAAGATCTGCCCCGACGCGCAGCGCCTGCTGCTGATCCCCGAGAACCACACCCGCAACACCTTCTACCTGCAGAACGTCGCGGTGCTGGCGCACATCCTGCGCCAGACCGGCCTCATCGTGCGCATCGGCACCCTGATTCCCGAGATCAGCCAGCCGACCACGCTGGAACTGCCTGCGGGCGGGCGCCTCACGCTGGAGCCGCTCGTCCGCAAGGGCGACCGGATCGGGCTGGAAGGCTTTGACCCCTGCGCGGTGCTGCTCAACAACGATCTCTCGGCGGGCGTGCCGGATATTCTGAAGGGCATCGAGCAGACCATCATGCCGCCGCTGCACGCCGGCTGGGCAACGCGCCGCAAGTCGCGCCACTTCGCCGCCTACCAGAACGTCGCCATCGAGTTCGCGCGGCTGGTCGGCATCGACCCCTGGCTGATCGATCCCTATTTCAATCACTGCGGCAGGATCGACTTCCAGGCACGCCAGGGCGAGGACTGCCTGGCCGAAAAGGTCGATGAAATGCTGAAGAAGATCCGCGCCAAGTATGACGAATACGGCATCGACCAGCCGCCCTTCGTCATCGTCAAAGCCGACGCCGGCACCTACGGCATGGGCATCATGACGGTGAAATCGCCGGACGACGTGCGCGAGCTCAACCGCAAGCAGCGCAACAAGATGGCGGTCGGCAAGGAAGGCATGGAGGTCAGCGAGGTGCTGATCCAGGAAGGCGTCTACACCTTCGAGAGCATCAACGACGCGGTGGCCGAGCCGGTGGTCTACATGCTCGACCACTTTGTCGTCGGCGGCTTCTACCGCGTGCACACTGGGCGCGGGTCGGACGAGAACCTCAACAGCCCCGGCATGCACTTCGTGCCGCTGGCGTTCGACGACACCTGCCTGACCCCCGATCGCAGCGCCAATCCGGATGCCACCCCCAACCGCTTCTACGCCTACGGGGTGATCGCGCGGCTGGCGATGCTGGCCGCCAGCATCGAACTCGACGAGGCGCTCAACGAGGCCGAAAACGCGACCGCCGCATGAAGCTGCTGTTCGTCGTCGATCCGCTCACGGACCTCAAGCCCTACAAGGACAGTTCGGTGGCCATGATGCGCGCGGCGGTGGCGCGCGGCCATGCCGTGTTCGCCGCCGAGGCACGCCAGCTCTATGTGAAGGACGGCATCGCCCGCGCCGCCTGCGCCGGACTCGATGTGCGCACCAACGATGACTGGTATCGCGAAACGCAAACCGACGACTGTGCGTTGAAGGATTTCGATGCCGTGGTGATGCGCACCGATCCGCCGGTGGACACCGACTATCTGCTTGCCACCCACCTGCTCGGCATCGCCGAAGCCAACGGCGCACGGGTGCTGAACCGGCCGGCCGCCTTGCGCGACTTCAACGAGAAACTGGCGATTCTCAACTTTCCGGCTTTCGTCGCCCCCACGCTGGTTTCCGCCGACGCCGCGGACATCGGACGCTTCCTCGCCGAACACCACGACATCATCGTCAAGCCGCTCACCGAAATGGGCGGCAGCGGCGTCTTCCGCCTGACGACCACCGACCTCAACCGCAACGCCATCCTGGAAACGCTCACCCGGCGCGGCCGCCGCGCCATCATGGCGCAGCGCTATCTGCCGGCAATCAAGGAAGGCGACAAGCGGATATTGCTGATCGACGGCGACGTGGTGCCGTGGGCGCTGGCGCGCATTCCCCTGGCGGGCGAGACGCGCGGCAACCTCGCCGCCGGCGGCACCGCCCGCGCGCAGCCTTTGAGCGCGCGCGACCGCGAGATCGCCGAAACGATTGCACCATGGGCCAGGGCGCGCGGCATCTTCCTCGCCGGGCTCGACGTGATCGGCGACTGCCTCACCGAAATCAACGTCACCAGCCCGACCGGTTTCCAGGAAATCGCTGCGCAGACCGGGCACGACGTCGCGGCACAGTTCATTGCTGCCGTTGAGCGCGTCCAGCTCGACGAAGATTCGCCGGCATGACCGCCGACGACATCGTCATCCAGAGAGCGCATGCCGACGATGCGCCCGCGGTTGCCGTCCTGGCCGGCGAACTGCTGGCAGAGATCATGGACACGATCGGCGTCCAGGCTTTCAACTTCAACCTGCAGGAAACGACCGAAAGACTGGCTGGCTACCTGGCCAGCGAGACCTATTTCGTCTTTGTCGCCCGGCCTGATGGCGGGAAACCGATTGGATTCGTGGCACTCAGCGAATGCCATGCACTGTATGCCGAAGGCGCCTTCGGCACGATTCCGGAACTGTACGTTCGGCCGGACTACCGCACCCGGAAGCTGGGGATGCGGCTTGTTGGCGAGGCCAAGGCATTCGGCGCGGCGCGTGGGTGGAAACGGCTG
>DATCTE010000196.1:0-3906 GCA_036568085.1 Thiobacillus sp. | reverse complement strand
AGCCATGGTAGACGCCAACAAACAGAACCTCGAACCGACCCCGGCGCCCGCGCCGGCTCGTCACGCCGAAGCGCAGGCGCACGCCGCGCAACCGGCCACGCCCGTGTCCGAAACGATCAGCATCGACGACTTCGCCAAGATCGACCTGCGCATCGCGCGCATCGCCAATGCGGAACACGTCGAGGGCGCAGACAAGCTGCTGCGGCTGACGCTCGACCTCGGCGAACTCGGCACCCGCCAGGTATTCGCCGGCATCAAGTCGGCCTATGCGCCGGAAACGCTGGTGGGCCGGCTGACCGTCATGGTCGCCAACCTTGCGCCGCGCAAGATGAAGTTCGGCATGAGCGAAGGCATGGTTCTGGCGGCTTCAGGGGATGCCCCCGGTCTCTTCATCCTGTCGCCCGACAGCGGCGCGCAGCCGGGCATGAAGGTGAAGTGAGCCGGGCGTGAAAACGCAGCGCCTGCGCATCCACGGCCGCGTGCAGGGCGTGTGGTTCCGTGAGTCGATGCGGGTCGAAGCCGAGCGCCTGAATGTGGCGGGCTGGGTGCGCAATACCGCGGACGGCGCGGTCGAAGCCGTGATCCAGGGGCCGGCCGAGGCGGTCGAGACCCTGATCGAATGGGCGCGTAGCGGGCCGCCGCTGGCGCGAGTCGACCGGGTCGAGATTGGCGAGGCGCAAGGCCAGTACAGCGGATTCGTGAAACGGACAGACTAGCGGCCGGGCTGCCCGGCGAGATCCAGACAAAAAAATGCCCAGCTCAGTGAAGAGCCGGGCAGAATATCCACCAAAGGAGGAGGATTGGAGGAGACAACACCAAGTGCCATTGCGGCGACCTCAGTGTTATTAGAATAATCTAATATTCTGCATTGCTTGTCAACACTTTGTTACACAAAAAACATGGCTTGGTAGTTTTATATCAAGCGCGCTGGCGCGATCAGTAAATGACGTTCACGGCCTCGGGCTTGAGCCAGCCGCCCAGCGACTCGAGCAGCCGGTCGTCCAGCCGCACCCGCCAGCCCTCGCCAAGCCGCACCCGGCAGCGCGCACTGGGGTTGTGATACTCGATCCACACCGGGCACCCGCCCTCCTGCGCCTTGTAGGGCCCGAGCAATTCCGCCAGCTTGCGGCCGCTCGACTGCCCATTGCACGCCAATCGCAGCCCCTGGGCAAAGCGGGTGCGCGCCCCGGCCAGGTCGTAGATCCGCTCCGCCGTTACCCGCACCCCGCCCGAATAGTCGTCGCGGTTGACCTTGCCCTCGATGACCAGCAGCGCGTCGTCTTTGAGCAAATGACGGTTCTGCTCGTACAGTTCGTTGAAGATCACCACTTCGACCTGCGCGGTCGCGTCGTCCAGCAGCAGGATCAGCATCTTGCCGCGCCGCGTCATCTGGGTGCGCAGGGAAACAGCGATGCCGGCCAGCATCACAGGGTCGCGCGAAGGTTCCAGGCTGTCGAGTTGGCGTTTGGCGAAACTGGATACCTCGGCCAGGTACGAGGTGAAGGGATGGCCGCTGAAGAAATAGCCGAGCGCGGACTTTTCCTGCAGCAGCTTTTCCTGCTCCGGCCACACCGGCACATCGATCAGGTCTTCGCCGCCGCCGTCGAGCGCCTCGCCGAACAGGCCGACCTGGCCACCGCTGCGCGCGGCGCGGTCGGCGGTTTCCAGCGCCGCGCCGACCGAGGCCATCAGGCTGGCACGATGGGTGTTCAGGCTATCGAACGCGCCCGCCTTCACCAGCGCCTCGAGCACGCGGCGGTTGAGGTAGCGCTTGTCGACCCGCCGCGTCAGGTCGAACAAGCCCTTGTAGGATCCGTTGGCTTCGCGCTCGGCGACGATCGCGCCGATCGCCGCCTCGCCGCTGCCCTTGATCGCGCCGAGGCCATAGCGGATCTCGGTTTGGCTGACCGGTTCGAAGCGATAGCCCGACCGGTTGATGTCGGGCGGCAGCATGGTGAGGCCGTTGGCGCGGCAGTCCTCGTAGAACACGCGCACCTTGTCGGTATCGGACATTTCCGACGACATCGTCGCCGCCATGAACTCGGCCGGGTAGTAGGCCTTGAGCCAGGCGGTGTGGTAGGCCACCAGCGCGTAGGCCGCCGAGTGCGACTTGTTGAAGCCGTACTCGGCGAACTTTTCCATCAGGTCGAACAGGCGTTCGGCGACCTTGGTGTCCGCCCCGCGCTGGGCTGCGCCGGCGAGGAAAATCTCGCGCTGCTTGGCCATCTCCTCGGGCTTCTTCTTGCCCATGGCGCGCCGCAGCAGGTCGGCGGCGCCGAGGCTGTAGCCCGCCAGGATCTGCGCCACCAGCATCACCTGCTCCTGGTAGACGATGATGCCGTAGGTCGACTTCAGCACCGGCTCGAGGTCGGGGTGGAAATACTCGGGCTTCTGCTTGCCCTGCTTGCGCGCGATGAAATCGTCGACCATGCCGGAGCCGAGCGGACCCGGGCGGTTCAGCGCCATCAGCGCGATGATGTCCTCAAAGCAGTCGCCCTTCAGCTTCTTTTCAAGATCCTTGGCCGAGCGCGATTCGGACTGGAACACGGCGGTGGTGTTGCCGTCGGCAAACAGCTTGTAGACCGCCGGATCGTCGAGCGGCAGGTCTTCCAGCCTGAAATTCTCCCGCCCCGGATGGCGCTGCACGAAGCGCACCGCCTCGGCGAGGATGGTCAGCGTGCGCAGGCCGAGGAAGTCGAACTTCACCAGGCCGATCGCCTCGACGTCGTCCTTGTCGAACTGCGACACCGCCGCGTCCGAGCCTTCGGCCTGGTACAGCGGGCAGAAATCGGTCAGCCGGCCCGGCGCGATCAGCACGCCGCCCGCGTGCATGCCGACGTTGCGGGTGACGCCTTCGAGCTTTTCCGCCAGCGGCAGCAGTTCGGCGAGTTCTTCCTCGTTCCTCGCGCGTTCGTCGATCTGTGGTTCCTTCTCGCGCGCCTCGGCCAGCGAAATGCCGAGTTCATTGGGCACCAGCTTGACGAACTTGTCGACGAACAGATACGGCAGGTCGAGCACGCGGCCGACGTCGCGCAGCACCGCCTTCGCCGCCATGGTGCCGAAGGTGGCGATCTGCGACACCGCCGCGTGGCCGTACTTGTCTTTCACGTACTGGATCACGCGGTCGCGCCCGTCCTGGCAGAAGTCGACGTCGAAGTCGGGCATCGACACCCGTTCCGGGTTGAGGAAGCGCTCGAACAGCAGGTCGTAGCGCAGCGGGTCGAGGTCGGTGATGGACAGGCAGTAGGCAACCAGCGAGCCGGCACCGGAGCCGCGCCCCGGCCCCACCGGCACGCCGTTGTTCTTCGCCCAGTTGATGAAGTCGGACACGATCAGGAAGTAGCCAGGGAAGCCCATCTGGATGATGGTCCCCAACTCGAACTCCAGACGCTCGATGTATTCCGGCAGCCTGGCAGCGCGCTCGGCTTCATCGGGATAGAGGTGGGCCATGCGTTCCTGCAGGCCCTCGAAGGAGCGCTGCCGCATGTAGTTGTCGAGGCTCATGCCGTCCGGCGTCGGGAAATCGGGCAGCTTGCTCTTGCCGAGTTCCAGCGTCAGGTTGCAGCGCTTGGCGATTTCCACGCTGTTCTGCAAGGCTTCCGGCAGGTCGGCGAACAGTTCCGTCATCTCGTCCGGCGTCTTGAAATACTGCTCGGCGGTGAACGGCCGCGGACGGCGCGGATCGCCCAGCATCATGCCCTCGGCGATGCACACGCGCGCCTCGTGCGCCTTGAAGTCGTCCGGCGCGATGAACTGGATCGGATGCGTGGCAACCGCCGGCAGGTTCAATGCTGCGCCGATATCGAGCAGGCCGTCGATCAGGCGTTCGGTGTACGGCTGGCCGAAGCGCTGCAGCTCCAGGTAGTAGCGGCCGGGGAACAGCGCGGCCCAGGCTTCCGCTGCGGT
>DATCTE010000195.1:0-2714 GCA_036568085.1 Thiobacillus sp. | reverse complement strand
GCTCGCGATCGAATGGAAGCACGGCGAGTACGAGCCGCTGGCGGAGGCCGAGTACGTGCGCATCGCCGCTGACCTGATCGAACGCACGCCCTGGGAGGTGGTATACCACCGCGTCACCGGCACCGCCTCGCCCGACATCCTGCTGGCGCCCGCGTGGTGCGCCAGGAAATGGGACGTGCTGAACGGCATCGCCGGCGAACTCGCGCGGCGCGACAGCCGCCAGGGTTCGCGTGCGGGCCATGTCTGGAAGGAGGAAAGCCATGCCGCTTGATCTGGTATGCCCGGCGGGCAGTCTGGTTTCACTCAAGGCCGCTATCGACAACGGTGCCGACGCCGTCTACATGGGATTCCGCGACAACACCAACGCGCGCGCCTTCCCCGGACTCAACTTCGACGAGGCGCAGGCCGCGGAAGGACTGCGCTACGCGCACGACCGCGGGCGCCGTGTGTTGCTCGCGCTCAACACCTATCCGCAGCCCGACAGCTGGAGCCGCTGGACCGCCGCGGTCGACTGCGCGGCGAAGCTCGGCATGGATGCGGTGATCCTCGCCGACGCCGGCCTGATGCGCTACGCAGTCAGGCACCATCCGAATCTGAGGCTGCATCTGTCGGTGCAGGGCTCGGCCACCAGCTACGAGGCGGTGAATTTCTACCGCGAGCATTTCGGTATCCAGCGCGCCGTACTGCCGCGCGTGCTGTCGCTGCCACAGGTGGAAAACGTGGTGAAGCACACCGACGTCGAGATCGAGCTGTTCGGCTTCGGCGGCCTGTGCGTGATGGTCGAGGGGCGCTGCCTGCTCTCTTCCTACTGCACTGGTGAATCGCCCAACTCGGCCGGCGTGTGCTCGCCGGCGAAGGCCGTGCAGTGGACGGACACGCCGGCCGGGCTGGAGTCGCGGCTGAACGGCGTGCTGCTCGACCGTTACGGCAAGGACGAAAAGGCCGGTTATCCCACGCTGTGCAAGGGCCGCTTCGAGGTCGGCGGCGAAACCTATTACGCCATCGAGGAACCGACCAGCCTCAACACTCTCGATCTGTTGCCCGAGATGCTGAAGACCGGCATCGCCGCGATCAAGATCGAAGGTCGCCAGCGCAGCCCGGCTTACGTCGCGCAGGTGACGAAGGTATGGCGCGCCGCCATTGACGCAGTGAAGAAGAACGCCGACGGCTTCAAACCGACAGCTGCCTGGCAGGCCGAACTCAACAAGCTGTCGGAAGGGCAGAGCCATACGCTCGGTGCCTATCACCGGCCGTGGAAGTGAGTGGTGATGTGCCCTCTTTTTTCTTGAATCTTGTAACTTGAATCTTGCACCTTTGAAATGAACCTGAGCCTGGGTCCCCTGCTGTACTACTGGTCGCGCGATGACGTGCTGGCCTTCTCTGACGAGGCGAAACACTGGCCGGTGGCGCGCGTCTATCTGGGCGAGAGCGTGTGCTCGCGCCGCCACCTGCTGCGCCTGCCCGACTGGCTGGCGCTGGCCGAACAGCTCGCCGCCGCCGGCAAGGAGGTAGTGCTCTCCACCCAGACGCTGATCGAGTCGGAATCCGACCTGAAGACGTTGCGCCGCATCGTTTCCGATGCTCGCTTTTTGGTCGAGGCCAACGAGTGGGGCGCGGTGAGGTTGCTGTCCGAGGCGGGCGTGCCTTTCGTCGCCGGGCCCACGCTCAATGTCTACAACCCCGAGACTTTGGCCGTGCTCGCCGGGTTGGGGGCCACGCGCTGGCTGCCGCCGGTCGAGATGTCGCGCGCCACGCTGGCGTCGCTGCTTGGGCAGGCACCGCCCGGCATCGAAACCGAGGTGTTCGCCTACGGCCGTCTGCCGCTGGCGTATTCCGCGCGCTGCTTCACCGCGCGCCACTACAACCTGCCCAAGGACGACTGCCAGTTCCGCTGCCTCGATCATCCGGACGGACTGCCGCTGGCCACCCGCGAGGGCGCGCCCTTCCTTACCCTCAACGGCATCCAGACCCAGTCGGCCGGCGTCTACAGCCTGATCGGCGAACTCGACGCCCTGGGTGAACTGGGCGTTGCCAGCCTGCGCCTGTCGCCGCAGTCGCGTCACATGGGGCGCGTGATTGCAGCCTTCCAGGCGGCGCTGGCGGGCGAGGGCGGCGCCGTCGATGCGCTGGCGCGGGTGATGCCCGGCACGGCGGTCGACGGCTACTGGCATGGCCGCGCGGGCCTCGAGCACCGTACTGGAAACCGAACCTGACATGCCCGGATACTTGAAATGTTAATCACGCGCCGCCTGGAATTCGACGCCGGTCACCGCATCCCGAACCATGCCAGCCAGTGCCGCCATCTGCATGGCCACCGCTACGCCATCGAGATCACCCTCTCCGGCGAGATCATCCATACCGAAGGCGCGGCAGATGAGGGCATGGTGATGGATTTTTCCGAGGTGAAGGCCATTGCCAAATCGGTTCTGGTCGACCGGTGGGACCACGCCTTCCTGGTCTATCAGGGCGACCGTGCCGTGGTCGACTTTCTGGCATCGCTGCCCGGACACAAGACCGTCGTGCTGCCGGTCGTGCCCACCGCCGAAAACCTCGCGGCCGAGGCGTTCCGCATGCTCGACGCCGCCTACCGCGACACCTATGGCAACCAGCTCGGGCTGCAGCGGGTCCGGCTGTACGAAACCCCCAACAACTGGGTCGATGCCGTGCGCTAGCCCATCGAGCACAGGAGCCATCATGCTGAACTTCGCCTTGCC
>DATCTE010000194.1:0-4072 GCA_036568085.1 Thiobacillus sp. | reverse complement strand
AGGCGCACCATGTCCGGGTAGGAGACCCAGTAGGGCGCCGGGATGATGACCTCGTCGCCGGGGTTGATCACGGCCTGTACCAGGTTGAAGAAGCTCTGCTTGCCGCCGCACGACACCAGGATCTGCTTGGGGCCGTAGTCGAGGCCGTTGTCGCGGCGAAGCTTGTCGATGATCGCCGCCTTCAGGCTGGGGGTGCCGTCGACCGCCGTGTATTTGGTGAAGCCTGCGTTGATCGCTTTGATCGCCGCGTCCTTGATGTGCTGCGGCGTGTCGAAGTCGGGCTCGCCGGCGCCGAGGCCGATGATGTCGCGGCCGCTCGCCTTGAGCGCGGCGGCGCGGGCGGTGACGGCCAGGGTGGGCGAGGGTTTGATGGCCTGTACGCGGCGGGAGAGTTCCACTATGGTTCCTTCAGAGCATCCGCTGGAGCGGAAGTGCTACTATCGACAAGTTTTAGCCGCGCGATTTTAACCCGAATGTTTCATAAATTCGCGTGATGATCGCGCAGGATTTTGTTTTGTAGGGGAATTTTGTGAAGGAGTGGCGTAGTGATTCATACGCCCGACTGAGCATGGTTGTTGCCAATTCATTGGCTTTACAACCATGGCCTGCCCCTTGCGGGTGGAACAAAGTTTCCATACGGAACAAAAGCCCCCGCAAGGGGGACGCCGGATTCGTAAGCGCCAAGGCGCAACGACTCCGCTGACCAGCGAGCGGCGCGTCCTAATTTATGAAATATCCGGGTTCCGATGTTCGTCACCTTCCCCAATAGCCCGTTCCGTCTGTTCCAGCCGTTTCCCCCGGCAGGCGACCAGCCGACCGCGATCGCCCAGCTGGTCGAGGGGATCGAGGACGGCCTGGCGTACCAGACCCTGCTTGGGGTGACCGGCTCGGGCAAGACCTTCACCATGGCCAACGTCATCGCCCGGACCGGGCGGCCGGCGCTGATCATGGCGCCCAACAAGACGCTGGCGGCGCAGCTGTATTCCGAGATGCGCGAGTTCTTCCCGGAAAACGCGGTCGAGTATTTCGTCTCCTACTACGACTATTACCAGCCGGAAGCCTACGTCCCGGCGCGCGACCTGTTCATCGAGAAGGACTCCAGCATCAACGAGCACATCGAGCAGATGCGGCTGTCGGCGACCAAGTCGCTGCTCGAGCGGCGCGACACCGTGATCGTCTGCACCGTGTCGGCGATCTACGGTATCGGCGACCCGTCCGACTACCACAGCATGATCCTGCTGCTGCGCCAGGACGAGAAGATGACCCAGCGCGACGTCATCACGCGGCTGACGCAGATGCAGTACGACCGCAACGACGTCGAGTTCAAGCGCGGCGTGTTCCGCGTGCGCGGCGACGTCATCGACATCTTCCCGGCGGAACACGCCGAAACCGCGATCCGCGTCGAGCTGTTCGACGACGTGGTGGAGACCCTGCACCTGTTCGACCCGCTCACCGGGCAGATCCTGTCCAAGGTATCGCGCTTCACCGTGTTCCCGTCCAGCCATTACGTCACCCCGCGCGAAACGACGTTAAGAGCGATCGAGCAGATCAAGGTCGAACTGCGCGAGCGCCTGGAGTGGTACTACGCCAACGGCAAGCTGGTCGAGGCGCAGCGACTGGAGCAGCGCACCCGCTTCGACCTCGAGATGATGGTCGAGCTGGGCTTCTGCAAGGGCATCGAGAACTACTCGCGCCACCTGTCCGGGCGCAAGCCGGGCGAGCCGCCGCCGACGCTGATCGACTACCTGGCGAAGGACGCGCTGATGTTCATGGACGAGTCGCACGTCACCGTGACGCAGGTCGGCGGCATGTACAAGGGCGACCGCTCGCGCAAGGAAAACCTGGTCGACTACGGCTTCCGCCTGCCGTCGGCGCTCGACAACCGCCCGCTGAAGTTCGAGGAATTCGAGGCGCTGATGCCGCAGACCATCTTCGTCTCGGCGACGCCGGCCAAGTACGAGGCCGAGCACGCCGGCCAGGTGGTCGAGCAGGTGGTGCGCCCGACCGGGCTGGTCGATCCCGTGGTCGAGGTGCGCCCGGTGGGCACCCAGGTCGACGACCTGATGAGCGAAGCGCGCAAGCGCATCGCCGTCGGCGAGCGGGTGCTGGTGACGACGCTGACCAAGCGCATGGCCGAGGATCTCACCGATTACCTGGCCGAGCATGGCATCAAGGTGCGCTATCTGCATTCGGACATCGACACCGTCGAGCGCGTCGAGATCATCCGCGACCTGCGGCTGGGCGAATTCGACGTGCTGGTCGGCATCAACCTGCTGCGCGAAGGCCTCGACATCCCCGAGGTGTCGCTGGTGGCGATCCTCGACGCCGACAAGGAAGGCTTCCTGCGCTCCGAGCGCTCGCTGATCCAGACCATCGGCCGTGCCGCGCGCCATCTGCACGGCAGCGCGATCCTGTATGCCGACCGCATCACCGATTCGATGCGCCGCGCGATGGACGAAACCGACCGCCGCCGCACCAAGCAGGTCGCCTTCAACACCGAGCACGGCATCACGCCACGCGGCGTGGTCAAGCGCATCAAGGACATCATCGACGGCGTGTACGACGCCGATGCCACGCGTCAGGAGCTCAAGGCGGCGCAGACGGTGGCCGAATACAAGTTACTGGACGAAAAATCGCTGACGAAGCGGATCAAGAAGCTGGAAAAGGACATGCTGGACGCGGCGAAGAACCTCGAATTCGAGAAGGCGGCGGAACTTCGCGACCAGCTGAAGGAACTCAAGCAGGTGTTATTTGGCGTGGAAGAACATGACTAAAGTGTTGATGGTGTGCATGGGAAACATTTGCCGTTCGCCGATGGCGGAGGGCATGCTGCGCAAGGCCCTCCAGGAGGCCGGCCTCGATCGGCACGTGGAGGTGGATTCCGCCGGCACCCACGCCTACCACGTCGGCTCGGCGCCCGATCCGCGCGCGCAGCAGGCGATTCGCCAGCGCGGCGTGGAGATCGGCCAGCTGCGCGGGCGCAAGGTGGCGGACGAGGATTTCGAGCGCTTCGACTACATCCTGGTGATGGACGGCGACAATTACGACAAGCTGATCCAGCGTGCGCCGGCGCGCCACCACGGCAAGATTCGCCGCCTGCTGTCGTTCAGCCGCAAGTATCCCAATCTCGACGTGGTCGATCCGTATTACGGCGGCCCCCAGGGATTCGAGGAAAACCTCGACATGATCGAGGATGCGGTGCAGGGCCTGATCCGGGACATCACCGGCGAATCCCAGGTGAAGATGCGTTCCGGCAACTGACCGCGATTCCACCGCCATGAAAAAGGGCCGCTGAACGCGGCCCTTTTTATTGCAGCGCGGGGTTTATTTCGCCTGCGTCTCCACCTGCACCAGGGGTTCCTGGGGCACGTTCACCTGCGGGCGCGCGCGCCGGCGGGTGGGGTGGGGGACAGCCGGTGCGGGCGTTTCGGCGACGCTCGTCACGGGTGCCGTGGTTTCCACCTGCATCAGGCTGACCGGCTCGGCTTCGGCCCTGACCGTGGGGCGGCGACGGCGCCGCGGCCGGGACGGCTCGCTGCTTTCAGCCGCGGCGGCCGCAGCGCCCTGGGTTTCCACCTGCAGCAGGTTGGCCTTGCTGGCGGCCAGATCCGCCAGGATGGTGGCGGGCGACGCGGTGACCGCGCCCGACTGTGGCGCGGCAGCCGCCGGGGTGGCTTCCAGTTCAAGCGCCTGCTGTGCCGGCGCGCTGGCCGCTGTAGCCGGGGCGGCTTTGACAGGGCGCGCGATTTCGATGATCGCACGGTAGCCGGCGGTCTCGATGACGGCGTGCGGTGCGGTTACGCCACCGGCCGTTGCACCTTCCGGACGTGCTTCGCGCGGGCGGCGGTTGCCGCGTCCGCGACGGCTGCGCGGCTCGCGCTTTTCCTCACCGGTGGCTTCACGCGGCGCTTCGGCGGCTTCCGTCACGCGCGGTGCGGCTTCGGCCTCGGGGCGCGGTTGCTTGGGCTGACGCGGCGGGCGCGGCTGCTTGGGCTGTTCGCTGCCGCGGGCCTCACGCTCCTCGCGGCCTTCTCTCGGCCGCGGCTCCTGCGGGCGCGCTTCGCCGTTGCGC
>DATCTE010000193.1:0-2914 GCA_036568085.1 Thiobacillus sp. | reverse complement strand
CTCTGGCCGCGCCGACGGGTCTGGACGAAGTGGAGAACCTCAACGGGAACCTGATCTACATCAGCCGCACGCCCACCAAACCCGATGCCGCCAGCGGCGAATTCGACGATCTGACCGCATGGGTCTCGCTTGCCTATTTGGTTAACCACATATGTCCTACGGGTTCGGACTGCTCGCCGTAGCCTGCAGGCAGAACGTCACCCGTCCTGCCTGATTGTCGGACAGTTCCAGCCGGAACCCTGAGCGCGCGGCCTGGCGCGCGGCCTGATACAACCCCACGCCCAGTCCAAAATCCGACGCCACCGGGCTGAGGAACAGATTGCGTGCCACATGTTCAGGTGCCGGTGCGCCGCTGTCGGTCACCGTCAGGCACACCAGCGGATGCAGCGTCAGGCGCACTTCCACCGCGACATCCGGCTGGCTCTGCCGTTTGCGCAGCGCATTGGTCAGCAGATTGTCGACCACGCTGTCGAACAAGTCCTGCGGCAGCGGCGTGTCGTCGACCGCCTCGGCGAAGAACCGCACGTCGTCGTGTTCATAACGCGCCTGCAGCGCAGACCACCACATCTGCGCTGCAATGTGCGCGACATCCATTTCAGCCGGCTGCTTGAGCTTGTCGACGGTCTGCGACAGGCGCGTCGCCAGTTGCGGCAGCTGGCGTTTCATCAACGCGAGCAGGCGTTCGCTGTCTTCGGGGGTCGAGGTGTCGGCGGCGGCAAGCAGGGTTTTCAGCGACTGCAGGATGTTCTTCACGTCGTGCGTCAGACGCGCGCCGGTATCGTGGATGGCCTGGCTGTAGGCCTGTTCGCGCAGCGTCTGTTCGCGCACCTTGGCGGCGTAGAAATAGCCCAGCAACTGCGACAGCAATCGCACATGCAGCGCCAGTGCGGGGGTAAGCGGGCGGGTGGATTGCCAGGTCAGGTTGAGGCCGTGAAACGCATGGCTCACGGCATGTTCCGCGGGCTCGCCAAAGCTGCCCTCGCCGCGCGCTGCCTGCCAGCGGCCGCCACGTATCCATGTGAGCTCGTGCAGATCGGACAACGCATCACGCACGAAGGACTCGGGATCGCGCTCGCGCTCGGCCAGCGTCGCCAGCCGCTGCGCCCAGCCTTCGAACGGCAGGCCCACCGACAGCAGATAACGCGACGTCACCTGGCCCAGACCGGCAAAGCCGGCGCGCGGATTCCACAGCCACGACAGGGCCAGCAGCAGCGCCGCCATGCCCAGCAGCGTCTGCACCAGCGCCCACGCATAGCTCACCTTGGCCACCGCCACCACCGCAAATACGCCCAGCGCCATCACCATGATGAGCAGCGACAGCATGAGGCCGTAGATAAAATCAAGCGTAGATGAAGTGCTGCGCTGACGGCCCGCAGGGAGGAACAGGATTGCCAGCGGCAGCAACGGCAGGCCGTAGCGCACCGCGACCCGGAGTTCATCAGGCAACGAAGTACGGCCGAGACTCTGCGGCAACACCCAGGCGAGCAGCAGGGCAAGCAGATAGGCCAGAGCGAGGAGATAGCCCAGGCGCGGTGCGCGTTCATTTTGCGAGGTCGCCACCGCTCCGACCAGCCCCGCCAGAATCGCCAGCCACAACGCCATCACCCAGGTGCTGTCCACCAGCACCAGCAGTGCGGCCATGGCAAACACCGGCAGCGCCAGCCGCGGCTCGATGCGCGCTTCGCTGCGCACCAGCGGCTGCCATAGCAGGAACAGGCCGTAATGCGCCAGCAGGAACGCACGCGTCGTCGTCACGTCGGCGTCAAATACCACCGCCGCATGCAGGGCCAGCAGCATCAGCCCCAGCCAGCGCCCCGGCGCCACGCGCGTGAAACGCGTGGCAAGCGACGTCAGCCAGGCCAACTGCGGGGCGGGTTCAGCGCGTTCGGTCATGTGCGGGGAATCGGGAAGGAATGCAGGACAATCAGCATGCCACTGCTAACGGCATTCCGTCCCGGAAATGGAGGGTAACCGCGCTTCGGGTCGCGCACATCCTGACGGAAACCCGGCATGGGTGTCGTGTTTTCATCAAAATGGGGCGACCCCAGACTCATTTGGTTAGTTTTTTTCATTTTTAATCAAAATCTTACATCACATCCACCAGTGGCACATATTTTGCACATTGGCCCAACAGGCAATAACAACCGGAGAGTCCCACCATGCCGCACCCTCACTTCGCGCGACGCCAGTCGGGCTTTACCCTGATCGAGATCGCCATTGTGCTGGTCATTATCGGTCTGTTGCTCGGCGGCATACTCAAGGGCCAGGAACTCATCACCAGTGCACGTGTACGCAACATCATCGCCCAACTGGACGGGACCAAGGCTGCATTCTTTGGATTCCAGGATCGCTATCGCGCCCTGCCTGGAGATTTCAACGCAGCGACGACCCAGATTTCCGGTGCAACGCAGAATGGCGATGGGAATGGACAAATAACGGGTACCGAAGCGATCGCGGTCTGGGATCACCTGTCGCATGCCGGCTTTATTAACGGCACATATGTCTACAACGCGACGGAGAGCGCGACGACCACGCCCAACAATCCTTATGGTGCACGCCTCCAGCTTATTTACGACGACGTTTACGCTGACCCCGGCACCCCCACTGCACGCACCAACCTCAAGACGGGGCCGCAAATTCCGGCGAACATCCTGGCCGAGATCGACCGCAAAATCGATGATGGCAACGCCCTGCGCGGCAGCATGCGTTTTTCCGACTATGCTGCCGGCGGCACCGCACCCACCGCTGCCAACTGTTACGACACAACTACCGGGGAATGGAAAGCCGGGGGCGGCGAGACCAATTGCGGTGCTGCCATTCTGTTCTAACCCTGCAACACCCTGAACTCTGCCGCCGCCAGACCATCGGCGGCGCCGCGTAGCACCAGCACGTCGCCCACTTGGATACGGGTGTC
>DATCTE010000192.1:0-3909 GCA_036568085.1 Thiobacillus sp. | reverse complement strand
ACATCGTGGTGGTCAACGCCAGCAAGATGGTCGTGACCGGCAACAAGGGCCTCGACAAGAAATACTTCCGCCACTCCGGTTACCCCGGAGGCATCTACGAAACGAACTTCGACAAGATGCAGGAGCGTTTCCCGGGTCGTGCGCTGGAAAAAGCGGTCAAGGGCATGCTGCCCAAGGGCCCGCTCGGCTACGCCATGATCAAGAAAATGAAAATCTACGCGGGCGCGGACCATCCGCACGAGGCACAACAGCCCCAGCCCCTCGACATCAACGTTAAGGCTGCATCATGATCGGTAACTACAATTACGGTACGGGTCGTCGCAAATCGTCGGTTGCCCGTGTGTTCATCAAGGCGGGCAGCGGCAAGATCGTCGTCAACGACAAGCCGGTGGACGAGTATTTTTCGCGCGAAACTGGCCGCATGATCGTGCGCCAGCCGCTGGCGCTGACGGACAACCTGAGCCGCTTCGACATCATGGTCAACGTGTCTGGCGGTGGCGAATCGGGCCAGGCCGGTGCGGTGCGCCACGGCATCACCCGCGCGCTGATCGACCTCGACGCTGAAATGAAGCCCGTGCTGAAGGCCGCTGGTCTGGTGACCCGCGATGCCCGCGAAGTCGAACGCAAGAAGGTCGGCTTCCACAAGGCGCGCCGCCGCAAGCAGTTCTCCAAGCGCTGATCGATTCAAAGCAGCTGCTTCGACTGTTTGGCAAAAAAGCCGCCTGTTTCAGGGCGGCTTTTTTTATATCCGCACATACGGCGTGTCTTACAATAAAGTTATTCTTCGCCACATTAATTGGGCTCTTCTTCGCAAGGATTCACACCATGATCAAGGTCGGTATTGTCGGTGGAACAGGCTACACCGGGGTCGAACTGCTGCGCCTGCTGGCGCGTCATCCACAGATTGAACTGAAGGCGATCACGTCCCGCAAGGAAGCCGGCATGCCGGTGGCCGACATGTTCCCCAACCTGCGCGGGCGGGTGAAGCTGGCGTTTTCCACGCCGGAAGAAGCCGGGCTGGAAAACTGCGACGTGGTGTTCTTTGCCACCCCCAACGGCGTGGCGATGCAGCAGACCCGCGCGCTGCTCGATGCCGGCGTCAAGGTGATCGATCTGGCGGCCGACTTCCGCATCAAGGACATCGCGGTGTGGGAGAAATGGTACAAGATGGCGCACGCCTGCCCCGACCTGGTCGCCGAGGCGGTGTATGGCCTGCCCGAGCTCAATCGCGACAAGATCAGGGGCGCGCGGCTGATCGCCAACCCCGGCTGCTATCCGACCGCAGTGCAGCTGGGCTTTCTGCCGCTGCTGGAGGCCGGCGCGGTCGACACCGGCTTCCTGGTGGCGGATGCCAAGTCGGGCGTGTCGGGCGCCGGGCGCAAGCCGGAAACCCATATCCTGTTCGCCGAGGCTGCAGACAACTTCAAGGCCTACGCTGTCGGCGGCCATCGCCACTGGCCGGAAATCAAGCAAGGGCTCGACAGCTTTGCCGGCAAGCCGGTGGACTTCACCTTCGTGCCGCACCTGACGCCGCTGATCCGCGGTATCCATGCCACCTTGTACGCAAAGGTGCGCGCCGACATCGACCTGCAGGCGCTGTTCGAAAAGCGCTACGCGGGCGAGACCTTCGTCGACGTGATGCCGGCCGGCGCCCACCCGGAAACCCGCTCGGTGCGGGGTGCCAACGTCTGCCGCATCGCGGTGCACCGGCCGCAGGGCGGCGACACCGTGGTGGTGCTGTCGGTAATCGACAACCTGGTCAAGGGGGCGGCGGGGCAGGCTGTGCAGAACATGAACATCCTGTTCGACCTACCCGAGGATACCGCGCTGGCCGATGTGGGGATGCTGCCTTGACCGGCGGAACTCCGCGGCCCGAGCAGGGTCTTTGCTTGACGCAGGACGGGTGATGCGGATAATCACCCCACACATTTTCAAGGAGCATCACCATGAATGCAGCAACCGAAATGGAATCCCCGCTGATCTTCACCGATAGCGCGGCCAGCAAAGTCAAAAGCCTGATCGACGAGGAAGGCAACCCCGACCTGAAGCTGCGCGTGTTCGTGTCCGGCGGCGGTTGTTCCGGCTTCCAGTACGGCTTCACCTTCGACGAAGCGCAGAATGCCGACGACACCGTGATGGTGAAGAACGGCGTCACCCTGCTGGTCGATTCGATGAGCTTCCAGTATCTGGTGGGCGCTGAAATCGATTATTCGGAAGGCCTGGAAGGCGCGCAGTTCGTGATCAAGAATCCGAACGCCACCACCACCTGCGGCTGCGGTTCGTCGTTCTCGGCGTAAGCATTACCAGCCAATAAAAAAGCGGCCTTGGCCGCTTTTTTGTTTTTGGGCGCGGGCATCAGGCGGGGTAAATCGCGCCCAGAATCCGCTCTCCCCGCGCGCCGGTGACCGCCGGCAGGTTGCCCGGCGCATGATGCAGCGTCTGCCTTGCCAGCCAGGCGAAAGCGAGCGCTTCGACCCAGTCGGGATCGATGCCCAGCGCAGCGGTCGTCGCCACCCCGACATCCGGCAGATGGGCGCGGATGCGCTGCATCAGCGCGGCGTTGTGCGCCCCCCCGCCGCAGACATAGAGTTCCTGCGCGCCCACACATTCGCGGTTGACGGCGTCAGCGAGGCTTGCGGCGGTGAATTCGAGCAGCGTGGCCTGCACGTCGGGTGGCGCGAGCGCTTCATCCAGACTGCCCAGGATGGCGTCCAGCCAGTCCAGATTGAACTGTTCGCGTCCTGCGCTCTTGGGTGGGGGGAGTTGCAGGTAGGCGTGCTTCATCAATGCCGCCATCAGGCCGGGGTGGACGCTTCCGCTGGCGGCCCAGGCTCCATCACAGTCGTAATGGACGCCGCTATGGCGCTTGATCCACGCATCCAGCAGCATGTTGCCAGGGCCGGTGTCCCAGCCGCGCACCGGGCCGTTTATCGGCAAATCGGTGATATTGGCGATGCCGCCGACGTTGGCGATGACGCGGTGAACGTCCGGCTGGTGCAGAACCCGGGCGTGGAAGGCGGGAACCAGCGGCGCGCCCTGACCGCCCGCCGCGATGTCGCGGCTGCGAAAATCGGCAACGACCACGATGCCGGTGAGTTCGGCCAGCAAGGACGCGTTGCCGATCTGCAGGGTATAGCCGTCCGCGGGACGGTGACGCAGGGTCTGGCCGTGGCAGCCGATCGCCCGCACCTTGTCGGGGGCGAAGCCGTCGAGAAGTGCCTTGACTGCCTCCGCGTAAAGGCGAGCCAGCGCGTTGGCGGCGATGGCGGCGAGGTGGATTTCGTCGGGTTGCGGCGTGTGCAGCGCAAGCAACTGCTCGCGCAGAGCGTCCGGGTAGGGCAGGTAATGGGTGTGGAGGAGCCGGATCTGGCCGGCGGGGCCTATTTCGGCGAGAACTGCGTCGACACCATCCAGGCTGGTGCCGGACATGAGGCCGACATAATGTTCGGCCTCATGTGCATGTGCTGCATTCAATCGAGTGCGGCAAGGTTGGTGCCGCGCAGCAGGCCCAGCTTGTCAGACCAGCTTGCGGTCTGCTGCAGGAAGCGTGTACGTTGAGCAGCGGCCAGCGGGGGCGACCCGGGCAGTTTGACGGACAGGGGGTTGTAGGGCTTGCCTGCAATCCGGACCTCGTAATGCAGGTGGGGGCCGGTTGCCACGCCGGTGGCACCGACGTAGGCGATGACGTCGCCCTGGCTGACGGCGCGACCTGGACGGATGCCGGGCGCAAAGGCACTCAGGTGGCCGTAATAGGTTTCGTAGCCGTTCTGGTGCCGCAGGATGACGAGATTGCCATAACCGCCCCGGCGTCCGGCAAATTCAACAGTGGCATCGCCGGTGGCCTTGACGCGGGTGCCGGTCGGCGCGCCGAAATCGACGCCGGTATGGGCGCGGTGGAAACCGTAAACG
>DATCTE010000191.1:0-8074 GCA_036568085.1 Thiobacillus sp. | reverse complement strand
GTATGCTGAAGACATTGCTCGTCACCGCCCCCACCCTGAAGGGCAAGGACACCACGTCCTTCCATGTCAGCGGCGGGATCAAGAAACCGGCCTCGATTCTGGCCACCCTCGACGACCGCTACGTGAAAGCCCTGCTTAAATAACGCCTGGCCGCCCTCCCCGGAGGGCGGCGTTCATTCATGAGCCCTGCCACGCCCACCCGTTTGTTCCGCTACGCCGACGGCGCCCCGCCCAACACGCTGGCGCTCGGCTATGCACTGGCCGGTTACGCCGGCGGGCTGTGGCTGATGGCGGCTGCATCCTGGCCGTGGGCGCTGGCCGGCACGTTGTGGTTCGCGCATGCGCTCCTCGTCGCCGCCTACCTGTTCCACGAATTCGCCCACGGCACGATTTTCACCCGGCCCGCGGCCAACACCCGCGGCGGCGTGCTGATGACCTGGCTCACCGGCGGCTGCTACGCCCGCTACGAACAGCTGCGCCGCAAGCACATGCGCCACCACGTCGACCGTGCCGACGTCGTCAGCCTGGACACCAGGGCATTGCTGCAATCCGCCCCGGCCTGGGTGCGGCGCATCGTGCTCGCCCTGGAGTGGGCCTACGTGCCGGGGGTGGAACTGCTGATGCACGCCTATGTCGTCGCACGTCCTTTTCTCGATCCGAACCGGCGCGCCGACCGCAGCCGCGTGCTCGCCATCCTCCTTGTCCGGGGGAGCGCCTTTGCCGCGCTCGGCTATTTCGCGCCGCGCGTGCTCGTCCTGTACGCCCTCGCCTATCTCGCCATGGTCAGCGTGCTGCGTTTTGCCGACGCCTTCCAGCACACCTACGACGCCTACGCCATCCCGGACAATGACCCGGTACCGGCCGATCGCCTGCGCAACAAGGCCTACGAACAGGCCAACACCTATTCCAACCTAGTCAGCCTGCGCTGGCCCCGGCTCAACCTGCTGCTGCTCAACTTCCCCTTCCACAACGCGCACCACGAGAAACCCGCCGCGCCCTGGTACCGCCTGCCGGCGCTGCACCGCGAGCTGTATGGCGCGCAACCCGATCAAATCCTCCCCATGGCGAAGCTGCTGCCGCCCTTCCATCGCCATCGGATAAAGCGCGTACTGGCCGACGACTACGGCGAAGTCGATCCGCGATCCGGCCGCACCGACGATTTCGTCGGTGCGGTGTCGGTGTCCTTCCTGACTGCGACGTGACGTGAGCACCCTGACGCTGTTCCTTCCCCGTCGCCAGGGCACGGCCGTCTCCGCCCTGCTGGGCGGCGCCATGCTATGGGGCCTGTTCTGGTGGCCGCTGAAGGAACTGGATGCCGTCGGCATCCATGGCAGCTTCGTGCAGGCGGTCGCCTACGGCCTGCCGGCGCTGGTGCTGCTGCCCTGGGCTTTACGCAATCCCGTGCAGCGCAACCAGGTCGGCCTGCTGCTGCTCATCGCACTGCTCGGCGGCTGGGCCAACGCCGCCTTCGCCACCTCGCTGACCACCGGCAGCGTGGTGCGGGTGCTGCTGCTGTTTTATCTGGCGCCGGTGTGGACCATTCTTGCGGCACGGCTGTTTCTCGGCGAGGCCTTCACCCGCCTGCGCCTTGTTGCACTGGGGCTGGCGCTGGCCGGGCTCGCCTTCACCCTCGGCGGACCGGAAATATTCGCAGCGCCGCTGACTGCGATCGACCTGCTGGCACTGTCCTCGGGGCTGGCCTTCGCGCTCAACAATGTCGCGATCCGTTCCGGCCACGGCTTGCCCGATGCCGCGCGCGCGGTCGCGGTGTTGGCCGGTTGTGCCGTGATCTCGCTCGGATTCATGGGCTGGAACGGCCAGCCGCCCCCCGCGCTCGAGACGCCGCAGCTACTGGCGCTGGCCGGGCTGGCGCTCGCCTGGGTGCTGCCAGGCACCCTTGCCACCCTCTATGGCGTCGCCCGCCTCGACGCAGGCAAGGCCGCCATCCTGCTGCTGGCCGAACTGGTGGTGGGCGTGGCCTCCGCCGTACTCGTCGGCGGCGAAGCGCTGTCGAAGCAGGAGGCTGCAGGCGGCGCGCTCATCCTCACCGCGGCCGTCATCGAGGCATTCACCGAATCGAACCACGGGGTGGCGCGATGACCCAGGTATTGCGCATGTGGCCGCTGCTCACCGGCCTGCACAAATACGACAAATCGCTGTCGACGCGCAACCGCGGCCACGGCGAGATCATCGAGGCACCCATCCTCGCCTACCTGATCGAGACGAAGAACGGCCGCATCCTCTACGACGTCGGCTGCGACTACGCCAAGCTCGCCGACCCGGTGCTGCGAAACCGCTACTACGACCCCGAGTCCTTCCCCTTCGGCCCGCCCGAGATGCGCGAAGAAGACCGCATCCCGCATCACCTGGAACGCCTGGGGCTGACCGCCGCCGACGTCGACGTGGTGTTCGTCGGCCACCTGCACTTCGACCATGCCGGCGGCCTGTGCGACGTCTGCGGCACCGAGGTGCACGTGCAGCAGGACGAACTCGACGCCGCGCGCTCAGGCCTCGATGTCGCCGTGTTTCCGGATGACCTCGCCGGCATCGATAACTGGAAGGTGCAGCAGGGCGAATACGACCTGGTGCCCGGCGTGCGCGCCGTCGCCAGCCCCGGCCACACTGCCGGCCACATGTCGCTGTTCGTCGAGCTGCCGAAAGGGCCGCCGCTCATCCTGTGCGGCGACGCCGCCGATCTCGCGGAAAACCTCGAGCAGGAAATCGCCCCCGGCCTGTGCTGGCAGGACCGCGAAGACCAGGCGCTGGCGAGCATCCGCAAGCTGAAAGAACTGGCACAGCAGGAACGCGCCGAGTTATGGCCCAACCACGACCTCGCCTTCTGGCGCACGCTGCGACGCTTCCCGGAATTCCATGAATAGCCCGTACCACGCCCATCTCGCCGAAGCGGCCGCGACGGACACCGCCGCGCCGCTCGACGTCACGCGTCTCCTGACCACCATCACCGACAACCTGGTAGGCATGATCTACCGCTGCCGCATCGATGCGATCTGGACCATGGAATTCGTCAGCGAGGGCTGCCACAAGCTCACGGGCTACCGCCCCGATGAACTGGTCTTCAACAACCGCGTGTCGTACGACCAGATGACTCTGCCCGAGGACCGCGAACATGTCAGCCGCACGATCCGCGCCGCACTCGAAGCCAACGAATCCTTCGACGTGGAATACCGTATCCGTCGCGCCGACGGCCGCATCCGCTGGGTGCTGGAGCGCGGTGTCGGCCTGCGCGATGCATACGGCCAGCTGGCCTGGATCGAGGGCTTCATCCAGGACATCTCCGAGCGCATGGCCACCAGCGAGGCGCTGCGCGAGGCCGTCCGGCGCTACAGCAGCATTTTCGAGAACGCCACCGAAGGCATTTTCCAGACCACGCCGGAAGGCCGCTACCTCAATGCCAACCCGGCGCTCGCGCGCATCTACGGCCATGCCTCGCCGGACGCGCTGATCATCCATCTGCACGACATCACGCGCCAGCTCTATGTGTCTCCGGAGCGGCGTGCCGAATTCGTGCGCCTGATGCAGGCGCAGGGGGTGGTGCGCAACTTCGAGTCGCAGGTCTACCGGCACGACGGCAGCATCATCTGGATTTCCGAGAATGCACGTGCGGTGAAAAATGCCGACGGCAGCGTGCAGTTCTTCGAGGGCACCGTGGTCGACATCACCGAGCGCAAGCAGTACGAGGCCGAGCTCGAACACCAAGCCAGCCACGACAGCCTGACCGGGCTGCCCAACCGGTCGCTGCTGCGCGACCGCATCGACCAGGCCATCGCCAGGGCGCAGCGCGACGGCAAGCTGGTGGCGGTGGTGTTCGTCGATCTCGATCACTTCAAGCTGATCAACGACAGTCTCGGCCATCACGTCGGCGACTGCCTGCTGCTGGAAATCGCGGCACGGCTCTCGTCGTGCGTCCGCAGCCACGACTGCGTGGCGCGCCAGGGCGGTGACGAATTCGTCATTGTGCTTACCGAGCAGGACGACGACCATGAAATCATCGCCATCGTCAGCCGTCTGCTGGAATCCATTTCGCAGCCATGGGTGCACCATGGCCAGGAATACGGACTGAGCTGCAGCATCGGCATCAGCTGCTACCCGCAGGACGGCGCCGACCCCGACGCGCTGCTGCGCAGCGCCGACGCCGCCATGTACAAGGCCAAGGCATCCGGCCGCGGCACCTACCACTTCTATACGCGCGAGCTCAACCAGGCGATCAGCGAGCGGCTCGAGCTGGAAAACAGCCTGCGCCACGCGCTCGATCGCAACGAGTTCCGCGTCTACTACCAGCCGCGCATCGAGGTTGCCAGCGGGCGCATCGTCAGTGCCGAGGCGCTGATCCGCTGGGACTGCCCGGGCAAGGGCCTGATCCCGCCGGACAGCTTCATCTCGATTGCCGAGGAAAGCGGGCTGATCATCCCGATCGGGCAATGGGTCCTGCAGGAATCCTGTCGCCAGGCCAGCGCCTGGCAGCGCGCCGGTCTGCCACCCATCGGCGTCTCGGTCAATCTCTCACCGATCCAGTTTCGCCAGGACGGACTGGTCGACGGGGTGGCGGCCGCGCTGGCCCTGGCCGAACTCGACCCGGCGTATCTGGAGCTGGAGCTGACCGAATCCCTCGTCATGCACGACGCCGAGCGCATCAACGTCGCCATGCAGTCGCTGAAGGCGCTGGGCGTCGACATTGCGGTGGACGACTTCGGCACCGGTTATTCCAGCCTGAGCTATCTCAAACGCTTTCCCGTCGACCGCCTCAAGGTCGACAAGAGCTTCGTGCGCGACATCGACAGCGACCCCGACGACGCCGCCATCGTGCGCGCCATCATCACCCTCGGCCACGCGCTCGGCCTGAAAGTGGTGGCCGAAGGCGTGGAAACCCTGGCGCACCACGAATTCCTGCGCCAGCATGGCTGCGACGAACTGCAGGGCTATTACTTCAGCCGGCCCGTGCCCGCGTTCGAAATGGAAGCCCTGCTGCGCAACGCCGACGCAACCCAACCAGGACACACCGAATGACCCTGTGCCGCACCGGACCGACTCTTGCCGACGCTTTGCGCGATCTGTCCCGACAGCGCCTCGCACCCCTTGCCGGGTCGCCGGATACGGCCGTGTCGCCCGCACCGGTGCCGGCTGCCTATCTCGGCGTGTGGCGTCGCAGCCTGCTGGAAACCGCGGAGCTGCGCGACGAACGCAGCCACGTCTTCTGGCTGCAGACGCCCCACTGGCACGCCGACCTGCGAATTCCTGCCGGGCGGCCCGACTTCTCTAGCGTCAGCAACCTGGCCGAATGCGACGACGCGCAGCTGGCCTGGCTGATGCGCCAGCAGGGGTTTTGCGGCGTCACCCAGGTCGATGGCGACCGCTGTACCTGGCATCGCCAGATGGATTTCCAGCCCGCCAACGGCAGCCGCGACATCGGCCGCATGGTCTTCGACGGCGAGCGTGTGACCGAAACCGGCGTCGAAGCCGACTACATCGAGATCTGGGAACGCCTGCCGCCCAGCCGCGGCGGCACCGCCGCGCTCGAACTCGTGGTGGAGGCCGGCGAACAGCCCGCCCGCCCCACCTGGTTGCTCGTCGCCGGCGACTGCTTCATGTACGTGCGGGGCCGCGCCCAGCCGCTGCCCGCGGCCACCGACCTCTCCCGCCTCATCGCTCGGACGCAGCCCTCCCGTTCGCAGTTGCTCGACTGGCTGGACGTCGAAATCAGCTTCGGCTACCGCAAGGGTCCGACTCCCTGGCGCGTCGAACATTCCACCCTGCCGTTCCGCGAAGAGACCTTCCTCACCCGCCCCGGCGCCATCCAGCGCCTGGGTTACCAGATCGCCGTCGAAGGCAGCAATGAACGGCGCTGGCGGATCCTGGACTGGAGCCTGGGCGCGTCACTCTGAACGCCCGGCGACGCAAAGGAATGCCGGCAGCTGACGCCGAGGAAGCGCCGGATGCCGGCCAAGCGCACCGAACCGTCCGGGTGTTCCCCTTACGCCGCCTCCTGCATCACCGCTTCCGGAATGCATGGCAATTCACCGGCTTCCAGCGAACGATAGATGAAATCGATATTGAGCACCTGTATCAGCAACCCCTCCTGATTGCCCTTGATGACCCCCGGCACCAGCGCATCGCCGGCCTCCAGGGCGAAGGGGGTCGGGCTGATCAGCTCTTCCCGGAATTCCGGCACGCCGTGCAGCTCATCGACCAGCAAGCCGAGGCTTTGCTGTCCGTGCCGGACCACGACGACCTGGCTGGTGTGGGTAATTTCGGACGGCTTTCCCCGCACCATTTGGCCCAGGTCGAATACCCAGATGAATTGCTTCTCCTCGCCTTCGTGTTCGAGTGCAAGCATGCCGATACGTCCGCTGAAGCCACCCATCGAAATCGGCAGCAAGGCCGAGGCGGGCAGGGCTTCCAGCACCTGCTCGGCAGGCAGGGCATACAAATCGCCGTCGATGAAGCAGGTTGCGAACTGCCTGCCGCCGCTCGACAGTGAATCGGGCGCGATGACGGCGGCAGCCCGGCTGCCCGACGCACGTCGTTCGCGTACCTCGCCAAAGGATTCGAACACCACGGCGATGACGTCCTCCCGGTAGCCGTCGCTGACCTTGAATTCGCGATAACCGTTCGAGACGCTGCAACCCATGCTGGCATAACGGCCGTCATGAACCGTGATGGTCGAGGTGCTGTGGCCGTTTTCCAGTCGCAGGATTTCCGGATCGATATCGAGCAGGCTCCCCACGGGGCGGGCCGCGTCGGTGCTGGCAATGATGCGCCCGCTGCGGTCGATGAAGAATGCCGTGGTGCCGGCCTTTCCATTCAGGCCGCCGTGCAGCATGGCGGAAAACTCCGGCGCAGCGTCGAACACGATGCCGATCCCGCCGACGATCGTTTTCGGGTTGTCCGGATGGCGAATCGCGGCGTGGTAGACATAGGTCGGCAGCCCGCCGTACAGCGGCGTCGCAGCGAACGGGCTGACGTGGTAATCCTGTTCGGTCGCCAGCGACAACACCGACGCCAGCGTGTCCTGCCCGATCGTGGTGCCGACCATGGCCCGGTCTTCACCCTTCTGCGCCAGACGGGTACTGGCGACGACCCGCCCGCTTTGGTCATACACGAAGATCCGGGTGTAGACGGTGTACAGGCTGTTGATGTAGCCCAGGATGCCGGTGATGTCCTTGACCATGGCCTCGGTTCGCACCGGCGTGGCCAGCGCGCTGCGCAATGCCGGCGTCAACGCCCACCAGCGGCAATCATTGGCCCGTTCGTACAGGTTGCGGTCGAGCAGGTCGACCAGCAGGTGCGACATGAATTCCGTCCCACGCAAGCTGGAACTCAGTACCGTTTCGTACAGATTGCTGATGGATTGCGAGAACAGTTCGTTGCTGCGATTGCCGGTTTCGCTGATCTGCTCCAGCACCGATTTCAGTTGAACCAGGTTGTCGCCGTTGCCGGCGGCCATGACCTGTCCGTTCCACACGACGCGCTGGATGGTTTCCGCCGCCTGCATGATCTTGTAGAGCGGCGGCGAAAAGGTCTGCGCGTGCGATAACAGGCCGTCGACGATCGCAGGGTCGAGTGACACGCGAGGGCGATCGCCCCCCTCCATGAACGCAACCTCGACCGGAACCATGACCTGCCCCTGCCAGCCAGGCGGCCCCATGTAGCCCTGATAGCCGCCGGTGCCGAAGGTCTGCACCAGATATTTGCGTCCGCCGAACATCATCAATCGGGTGCTGCCATCGCGGTTCACCGGGACGGCCGACCCGATGGGCACCCACAGCGCATCGGCGCTGGCGATGACGCGGTTTTCACTGTCGAGCAACAGCATGTTCGAGCGCTCGTCCGGATCGCGATGCGATTCGAAAATGCCCCGCATTTCCTGCTCGAAATCGAAGCAGAGACAGAGGATGCCGACCACCTCGCCGGTTTCCGGATGCAGCATCCGCTGCGAATAGATCAGGGCTTTTTCCTTGCACGGACGCAGATCGGTCGCGCGGAAGGTTTCGACATAGCTGTCCGAGTCCAGGGTGAGCCCGATCAACGGGTCGTTGCTGCCCTCGACTTCGGAGTG
>DATCTE010000190.1:0-2257 GCA_036568085.1 Thiobacillus sp. | reverse complement strand
GAGTCGGAGCGCGACGAGCTGAAGTCCAAGCTGTCCGAAGCCCAGAAGGCAGTCACCAAGGCGACGAAAGCCGCCGAGGACGCAGCCAAGAAGGCCGCGGACACCGAGTCGGCGTTCAACAACACCCTGCGCGACCAGCAGCTGACCGAAAGCCTGACCAAGGCCGGCGTCACCAACCCCGTGCACCTGAAGGCAGCCAAGGCGCTGCTGGCGGCTCAGGTCTCGGTCGTGGACGACAACGGTTCGAAGGTGGCCAAGGCCGGCGACAAGGCGCTGGGCGACTTCATCACGGAATGGGCCGGCGGCGACGAGGGCAAGCACTTCGTCGCGGCACCCGACACCACTGGCGGCGGCTCGCACGGCGGGCACCGCAACACCACTCCGAAGGGCGACATGGGCGGCTCGCGCGAAGAGCGCGCAGCGGCCATCGCCTCGCGATTCAACATTCCGCAGTAAGGAACCCACACCATGTCCCTCTCCCAGATGCAGGTCTTCAACGACTTCATCATGCCCGCGACGATCGAGACGCTGGGCCAGATGGTCGACAAGTTCAACCAGGCCTCGAACGGCGCCATCCGCCTGACGACCGAAGGCTTCAGCGGCGACTTCCTCCAGGAGTCGTTCTTCGCCTCGATCCACTCGGCCCAGCGCCGCGTCGACCGCTACGCCGCGCAGGCTGCCGCTTCGGCGACCGACCTGACGCAGCTGAAGCACAGCGGCGTGAAGGTGGCCGGCGGCTTCGGTCCGATCCGCTTCGAGCCGTCGCAGCTCACCTGGCTCAACAAGCCGACCGCCGAAGGCATCGAAGTCGCCTCGCGCAACTTCGCCGAGGCGCTGCTGAAGGACCAGCTCAACACCGCGATCGCGGCCCTGAAGGCGGCCATCGCCAACCAGGCGGATGCGACCTACGACTACTCCGCCACCGGCGGCCTGTCGTACGCGGTGATGAACGAGTCGCACGCCAAGTTCGGCGACAGCTCGGGCAACCTGATCGCGTCGGTGATGACCGGCCAGGCCTACCACAAGCTGGTCGGCTCGAACCTCACCAACGCGGCGCAGCTGTTCCAGGCGTCGAACGTGCGCGTGGTCGACGTGCTGGGCAAGGCCGTCATCGTGACCGACGCCCCGGCGCTGTACGTGGCCGGCACCCCGAACAAGCTGCACGTCCTGTCGCTGGTCGACAGCGCGGCGGTGGTGTTTGACGGCCGAGACGTGATCTCGAACATCGAGACCAGCAACGGCCAGACCCGCATCGAGACCACGATGCAGGTCGACTACACCTTCGGTGTCGCGCTCAAGGGCTACGCCTGGGACGAGACCAACGGCGGCAAGTCGCCCACCGACGCCGAGCTGGCGACGGGCAGCAACTGGGACAAGGTCGCGACCGACATCAAGCACACCGCTGGTGTCATCGCCATCGCGTCCGACGCGTAAGGCACTGGGGGCCCGGTTCCGGCCGGGCCCCTTCCTTGCATGAAGCAACGACCGATCCGTTACGAGCCGCATCCGGTCAGTCCGGAGCGCAAGGCCGAGCTGCAGGCAGCCGGCTACCAGATCATCGACGCACGATTCGGCCCGGCTGCACAGGCGCCGGCAGAGTCGGGCGAGGCGCCAAGGCGCCGCAAGAACAAGGGCGAACGCCATGGCGCTGATCGTTGAAGACGGCACGGGGCTGGCGGACGCCGAGAGCTACATCTCCGTCGCCGACGCCGACGCGTACTTCAGCCTGCGCGGCAATGCAGCGTGGGCGGCCCTGAACGAGGCGCAGAAGGAGCAGGCGCTGCGCAAGGGCACCGACTACATCGGCCAGGCCTACCGGCCGCGGTGGAAGGGCAGCCGCGTCAACGGCGTGCAGGCGCTGGACTGGCCGCGCTCGTGGGTGCAGCGCGACGACTTCCGCTACGGCCCGCTCAACGGCACGGCCATGATCGGCGGCATGTACTACTTCCCGGCCGACGAAGTGCCGGTCGAAGTGGCGCGCGCGACGGCCGAACTGGCCGTGCGATCGCTGTCGGCAGACTTGCTGTCCGACCAGGGCGCGCAGGTGACTGGCGAGACCGTCGGGCCGATCAGCGTCACCTACGCCGACGGCGCGCGCCAGACGACGCGCTACACGGCCATCGATGCACTGCTGGCGCCGTTCCTCAAGGCGGGCGGCCAGATCGCGGTGGTGCGGGCGTGAAGGTGCGGGATCTGATGCGGCAACTTGGTCAGTTCCCTCAGGACCAAGAGGTTGCATTCGCCCTAGGCGATGGCG
>DATCTE010000189.1:0-4674 GCA_036568085.1 Thiobacillus sp. | reverse complement strand
GATATCCAGCAGGGTGGTGTCAGGGGTGACGAGGGGGGCGATTAGGTTCATGCCTTTGCACAGCCGGGGAAGAGGGGGTCCGGCACTGCAGATTATACGCCCGAAGGCTGTTTGAGGCCTTCGGGCTTGGGGGGCTTGCCCCCGGGATGCGACGTCAGGCGGGGCTTTCCGTCGGCTGGTGCTTCAGCGCGCCGCCACCCTGGTGGACGTTCGAGGTTTTTTCCTTGTGCCTCACGATCTGGCGATCCAGCTTGTCTGCCAGCAGATCGATCGCGGCGTACATGTTGCCATCCTCGCTGTGGGCGTGAAAGTCATGGCCCTTGACGTGCAGCGTGGCTTCCACTTTGTGCAGCAGTTTTTCCACCTGCATGATGACCGTCACGTTGATGACGTGGTCGAAATGGCGTTTGACGCGGTCGAGTTTCTCGGAAACGTAGTCGCGGATGGCTGGGGTCACCTCCAGATGGTGACCGGAAATCGTCAAATTCATAGAGCCTCCTAAGTCTGCGGAAAATAACCGGAAGCCGGCATGCTGCTGTACTTCCGGAAGCGCTTGCTTGCGCTCGATTTCATTGTGGGACGAAAGCCCGGGACATTCAAGCGCGGCGCAGACTTTCAGGTGGCGGGGCCGGAAAAGCCTTAGCGATCAAAGTGCACGGCGCATGTTGGCGGGCGGGATCTGCAGCGATTCGCGATACTTGGCGACCGTGCGGCGGGCCACCACGATGCCCTGCTGGCCCAGCACTTCCGCCAGCTGACCATCGGACAGCGGTTTCTTGGTGCTTTCGGCGGCCACCAGCTGTTTGATGAGGGCGCGAATGGCTGTCGAGGAACAGGCACCGCCACTGTCCGTGGAGACGTGGCTGCCGAAAAAGTACTTCAGTTCGTACAGGCCGCGCGGCGTCATCATGTACTTTTGCGTGGTGACGCGCGAAATGGTCGATTCGTGCAGTTCCACCGCGTCGGCGATTTCACGCAGCACCAGCGGGCGCATCGCCACCTCGCCGTGCTCGAAGAACTGCTTCTGGCGGTCGACGATGGCCTGCGAGACGCGCAGGATGGTGTCGAACCGTTGCTGCACGTTCTTGATCAGCCAGCGGGCTTCCTGCAGCTGGCTGGCAAGCTGGCTGCCGCCGCTTTCGCGGTGGCGCGACAGGATGTCGGCATAGACGCGATTGACGCGCAGCTTGGGCATGGCATCGGCGTTGAGGCTGGCGATCCACATGCCCTTGACCTTGCGTACATAGACGTCGGGTATCACGTAGTGCGTGTCGTCCGCGCCGAAGGCCGCGCCCGGACGCGGGTTCAGGGACAGGATCAGTGCGCGCGCGGTGCGCAGCGTGGCATCGTCGATGCCGAGCATTTTTTTCAGCTTGCCGACATCGCGCGCGGCGAGCAGATCCAGATAATGCGTGGTAAGCCGCATGGCGGCGTCGCGTGCAGGCGTGTCCGGGGGCAGCGCGCGCAGCTGCAGGGTCAGGCATTCGGCCAGATTGCGTGCGCCAACCCCGGTCGGATCCATGTTCTGAAGATGCTTGAGGGCGGTTTCGAGTTCTTCGGGCTCGAGTTCCTCGAGTTCGGTTTGCAGGCTGGCAGTAATGTCCTCCAGCGGCTGGGTCAGGAAACCCGCATCGTCCAGGTCGTCGATCAGCGCGGCAACCAGGGTGCGGTCACGCAGGGTGAGCGGGCTGACGATCAGCTGGTTCAGCAGGTGCTCGCGCAGGGTTGCGCCCGATATCGAGCCCTGGGTGTAATCATTGTCCTCGTCATCGCCGCTGGCCACGCTGTAGTCGTTCCAGTCGGAATCATCCAGCGCGGTGACCGGCTCCGACTCGGCATGGTCGGGCAGCGCCGTTTCCGTGCTCTGCGCTTCGGCCTCGGCCGTATGCGCCGGCGCCTCCGCTGTCGCATAGCCGGCTTCGTCCTCGTCCTCGCGCTCCAGCAGCGGGTTGTCCTGCAGCATCTGCTCCAGTTCCTGGTTCAGTTCCAGCGTCGACAGCTGCAGCAGTCGGATCGACTGTTGCAGTTGGGGTGTCAGCGTGAGGTGTTGACCAAGCTTGAGTTGAAGGCTGTGTTTCATGAATCTTGACTACGGCAAAAAGCGTGCCGGCTTGAGGCCAGTTTAACGCGATTCGCCAGGGGGGTGCGATCTTTACAGGCGGAAATTTTCGCCCAGATAGACCTTGCGGGCGTTGTCGTCCTGGATGATGAGGTCGGGGGTGCCGGCAATCAGCACGCGGCCTTCGTTGATGATGTAGGCGCGGTCGCAGATGCCGAGGGTTTCGCGCACATTGTGGTCGGTGATCAGCACGCCGATGTCGCGCTCGATGAGGAAGTGCACCAGCTTCTGGATGTCGAGCACCGCAATGGGGTCGACCCCGGCAAACGGTTCGTCGAGCAGGATGAAGCGCGGGTTGATCGCCAATGCGCGGGCGATTTCCACACGGCGGCGCTCGCCACCGGACAGGCTGACGGCGGATGCCTCGCGCAGGTGGGCGATGTGCAGGTCTTCCAGCAGATTGTCGAGGTGCTCCTGGCGCTCGGACTTGCTGTAGGGCTTGAGTTCGAGAATGGCGAGGATGTTTTCTTCCACCGTCATCTTGCGGAAAATCGAGGGTTCCTGCGGCAGGTAGGACAGCCCCAGCCGGGCGCGCTGGTGGATCGCCATGTGGGTGAGGTCGTGTGTATCCATCTGCACGCTGCCGCCGTCCGCCGCGACCAGTCCGACCACCATGTAAAAACAGGTGGTCTTGCCGGCGCCGTTGGGGCCGAGCAGGCCGACGACTTCGCCGCTTCTGACTTCGAAGGAGACGTCGTGCACTACGGTGCGCTTGCCATACGTCTTGCGCAGGCCCTGGACGGAAATCTGGCTCATGGTTTGGCGGCGGGTTGTTCGGGGGTGCGCGGCTTCGGGCGGATCACGGCGCGCACGCGTCCGCTCGGGGTCTGGGCGTTGGGCTGGCCGACGACTTTATAGAATCCGGTGTTGGCGTTGTAGGAGATCTGTGCGCCGTGCAGTTCGTCGCTGCCGCGACGCAACTGAGCCTGGCCGATCAGTTCGACCTGGCTGCTGACGCCGTCATATTCGATGCGGTCGGCGTAGCCCTCGATGAATTCGTCGCGGCCATCGACTTTCTGGCGGAATGCCACGGGGTGGCCGGTGGCGCTGACCTTGTCGAGGCCGTCTGCATTCTGGGTCACCTGCACGCGATCGGCGCGCAGCATCAGCGTACCCTGGCTCAACACCACATTGCCCTGATAGACGCTGATTTTCTTGATGTCGTCGAGCGTGACCGTGTCCGCTTCAAGGTTGACCGGTTTGTCACGGTCGGCCTTTTCCGCATGGGCGGAGGTGGCCAGCAGGGCGGCGCACAGCACCGCATACGACCTCATGTTCAGTATTTTCATGGCGTTAGCCTTTTCCGGAAATATAACGGGCGTGTACCCGTCCTGTCAGTTTGACGATGCGCTGCTTGGCGTCGTACTCCATTGCGTCCGCGCGCGCATTCATGGTGGCATCATGAATCTCCACCGGGCCCGGGGAACGCATCTGGTTGCGCTCGGGAAAAACCAGCAGCCGCGCCGAGCGCAGGGTCATGAGCGACTGCCCTGCGCGGGCGGCACGCTCCACGAGAACGTCACCGCGCAGATCCACTTCGCTGCCGTCGGGTGATACGGTCGCCTGGTCGGCCACGGCGCTCACATCGCCAGACTGCGCGTCCAGCTGCGTGAAATGGGGCGACTCCAGTTCGGTGAATTTGCTGTTTGAATAATGCCTCAGTTTTTTGGCGGACAAACGGTACTGCGGTTTGCCTGTTATATCCGTGCGCAGCGCATTGAAGTTTTCCATGATGCCTTCGGGATCGGTCCGGGTGGGCGACGCACTGCCGTTGGCCGGGATTTCGACCAAACGCTCGATCCAGAAACTGAGCGCGGCCAGCAGCAGCAAAATGGCCAGCGGCAGCCACAACGACCCGCGTGAGATCATGCCATCCCCGAATAGGCAGCAGCGTTCGGCGAGCGCCGTGCGCGAACGGTCATTTCAGGTACGGCGCCAATGCCGCGTCCAGCGTGCCCTGCGCGCGCATCAGGAACTCGCAGGCTTCGCGCACTGCACCGTGGCCGGCTTCGCGCGTGGTGGTGTAATGGCTGTAGGCCTTCACCAGTTCGGGGGCGGCCGGCACGGTGATCGCCAGCCCGGCGCGCCGCATTACCGGCAGATCGACCACGTCGTCGCCCATGTAGGCGGTGGCTTCGCAGTCGATGTTCAGCTCGCGGCAGAGCGCTTCGTACACCGCCAGCTTGTCGTGCGCGCCCTGGTGGATGATCTCGATGCCGAGGTTCCGTGCGCGGTGCTCCACCACGCGTGAGCTGCGCCCGGTGATGATGGCGAGTTCGACGCCGGTGCCTTTGAGCATTTTCAGGCCGTGGCCATCGAGCGAGTTGAAGCCCTTGTACTCCTGACCGTCGTCGGCCAGGAACAGGGTGCCGTCGGTCATCACGCCGTCGACATCGAATGCGATCAGTTTGATTTTCTGTGCACGCGCGATCAGGGCTGCATTAATTACCTCGGCGGTCATCACACCACCCCCGCTTTCAGCAGGTCGTGCATGTTGAGCGCGCCCATCAGGGTGTTGTCGGCGTCGACCACCAGCAGGCCATTGATTTTCAGTG
>DATCTE010000188.1:0-4023 GCA_036568085.1 Thiobacillus sp. | reverse complement strand
CCTGCCGCTGGATCACACGGGTGTTCGAGTATCCCCATGCCACCGTGCGGCTGAATTTCTTCCGGGTCTTCAACTGGCAAGGCACGCCGCATCCGCACGAGGGCCAGGTGTTTTCCTGGCAATTGCCCGATGCAGTGGAGGTGACGCCGCTGCTGCCGGCCAATTTCCCGATCGTGAAGGCCCTGTCGCTGCCCTCGGTGCTGGGAATTTCGCACGCCGAGTCGCTCGGCGTGGATTCCTTCCTGGCGCGCCTGGACGTGGCGCTCGCCAACGGCCTGCGGCTGATCCAGCTGCGCGACAAGACGCTGCCGGATAACGTACGCCTGCACCTCGCGCGCGAGACCGTGCGCCGCGCCCATCTGCACGGGGCACGCGTGCTGGTCAACGGCCCGCTGGACTTGGCGCATGCCGCCAGTGCCGACGGCGTGCACCTCGATTCGTCCGCCGCCGCCTCCCTGGCGGCGCGACCCGATTGCGAGTGGGTCGGCGTGTCGTGCCACGACGCATCCGAGCTGGCGCATGCCGCCGCCCTCGGCGCCGACTTCGCGCTGCTGTCGCCGGTACTGCCCACGCTCACGCATCCGGGCGCCGCCACCCTGGGCTGGGACACTTTCTCCATGCTGGCCGCTAGCAGCCCGATTCCGGTCTATGGCCTCGGCGGTCTGGGGCGCGACGACGTGGCACTGGCGCAGTTGCACGGCGCGCACGGCGTGGCGCTGCTGCGGGGAGCGTGGACATGAAGCGGGTTGCGCTGCCGCTGTTGCTCGTCGTCGTGCTGGCGGCGATCGCGGTGGCCGGCTACTGGCTGAGCCGCCCGGCTGCCTCGCAGGCTGTCGCGTGCGTCGACCCGCTGGCGGGCTGCAGCTTCAGCCACCATGATGCGACCGTGACGCTGCGTTTTTCGGCTCAACCGAAACCGCTGGAGGTGTTCGAACTCAGCGTCAGCGCCCCGGGCGCGACCCGGGTAAGCGCCGAATTCCAGATGAACGGCATGGAAATGGGCTTCAACCGCTATGATCTGCACATGACCGGAAACGGCGCATTTGCCTCGAACGTGACCCTGCCGGTGTGCGTCAGCGGGCGGCGCGACTGGACCTTGTACCTCGATATCGACGGGACACATTACGCGCTACCCTTCAGTACCCGCTGAAACTTTCCGTACATGTAAGCATCACAATACGAAGCCTATAATCAAAAGAAGATTTTTGGAGAGATCAACACGATGCCAACTGAACACACCTACAAGCAGTTTGACGCCGAGCTGGAAGCCGTGCGTGCCAACGTGCTGAAAATGGGTGGCCTGGTCGAGGAACAGATCACGAATGCCATCGAGGCGCTCATCCAGGGCGACATGGAACTGGCCAACCAGGTGGACGCCAACGACCACAATGTCAATGCGCTGGAAGTGGCCATCGACGAGGATTGCACCCACATCATCGCGCGCCGCCAGCCGACGGCCTCCGACCTTCGCATGGTGATGATGGTGGTCAAGACCATCACCGACCTGGAACGCATCGGCGACGAAGCTGCCAAGATTGCGCGCATGGCCCGGCTGATTCACCAGGCCGAACGCATCAGCCTGCCGCGCTTCTCCGAAGTCAAATACATGAGCGACCTGGTGCTCGATATGCTGCGCAAGGCGCTCGACGGCTTTGCCCGTCTGGACGCCACCAAGGCAGTGGAAATTGCGCGCCAGGACCAGGCGGTGGACGAGGAATTCCGTCTCAACCTGCGCCACCTCATCACCTTCATGATGGAAGATCCACGCACCATTTCGGTGTTCATCGACATCCTGTTCGTCACCAAGGCGATCGAGCGCATGGGCGATCACGCCAAGAACATGTCGGAATACGTGGTCTACATGGTGAAGGGCAAGGACGTGCGCCACACCTCGCTGGAAGAAATCGAGAAGGAAGTGCTCTAGCGCGACATCGCGCCAACAAAAACGGGCGCCTAGGCGCCCGTTTTGCTGTGCGACGATCCCTTACTTGCTGGGCGGCACATAGCCCGCAGCGGCATCGACGTTACCGCCGCCGAAGAAATAGCGTTCCATCTGTTCCATCAGATAGGTGCGTGCCTGCGGATCGGCCAGATTGAGGCGGTTTTCGTTGATGAGCATGGTCTGGTGGCGCTGCCAGCCCGACCAGGCTTCCTTCGACACATTCTCGAAAATCTTCTTGCCCAGCTCGCCCGGCACCGGCTGGAAGGCCAGACCTTCGGCTTCGCGCCCGAGCTTCACACAATTCACCATCCGCGTCATTTGCTGCTCCTGAAAGAATCAATCATCGGATTTTAACCCAAGCTGCTTTTCTATTCGCCGCGCAAACACGCCCATTTCCTTGGCCGCCTGCTTGTCGCCACGCGCTTCGGCCACCGCGATGCCCTGCCGGTAGGCGACCAGCGCCTCGCTCCATGCCTCCGCATCGGTCAGCGCCTTGCCCAGCAACTTCCAGGCAGCGGAGTACTTCGGGTCGTGCTCGACCGCGCGACGCAGGTGCTCGGCAGCATTCAACGCGTCGCCACGCTTGAGATATTCGTTGCCGAGCGAAAACCGCAGCAGCGCGTTGTCGCGGCCGCCGGCGAGCATGGCGAGAAAGTTCTCAAGCGGTTCAGGCACGCCAGAATGTCCGGGTGAACAGTACGAACACGGTCATCAGTTCCAGCCGACCCAGCAGCATGGCGAAGGTGCAGACCCAGGTCTGGAAATCGGTCAGCACGCTGTAGTTGGTCGCCGGACCCACCTGGTTCAGCCCGGGCCCCGCATTGTTGATGCAGGCGATGATGGCGGAAAAAGCGGAGAGAAAGTCCAGTCCGCTGGCGACCAGGATCAGCGTCAATGCGAGAATGCTGCCGATGTAGAGCATCACGAATACCTGCACGGCAAAAGCCACCTGATTGGACACCGGTACGCCCCCCAGCTTGATCGGCAAAACCGCGGTGGGATGGATTTGTCGCTGCAGTTCACGCTGGCTCTGCTTGAACATCAGCAGGCTGCGGATCATTTTGATGCCGCCACCAGTCGAGCCGGAACTGACCGTCACGCAACTGAGAAACAGCATCCACAAGGGCACGAAAATCGGCCACTGGTTGAAGTCGACACTGGCAAAGCCGCAATCCGTTGCCAGCGATACCAGATTGAAGCTGACATGGCGCAAGGCGGTCCAGTAACTGGGATAGGTGCCCGCCTGCCAGATATAGAGCGCCGCCACGATGCAGCTGACCAGCACCAGCCCCAGCATGGGAAGAACTTCCGGGTCGGCGCGATAGGCACGCAGGCTGCGGCTGCGGAACGCCAGAAAGTGCGTGGCGAAATTCATGGCCGCAAGCAGCATGAAGACGATCAGGACGGCCTCGATCACGGGTGAATTGAAATAACCGACACTGGCATCATGCGTGGAGAATCCACCCAACCCCATGGCGGCAAAGGCATGACAGACTGCATCGAACCAGCTCATCCCCGCGATTTTGAGCGCCACGATGCAGGCGAGGGTGATCGCCGCATAAACCAGCCACAGCGATTTGGCGGTGTCGGCGATGCGCGGGGTCAGCTTCGAGTCCTTCATGGGCCCGGGTGTTTCGGCCTTGAAGAGCTGCCGGCCACCGATACCCAGCATGGGAAGAATGGCTACCGCCAGCACGATGATGCCCATCCCGCCCAACCAGTTGAGCAAATGACGCCACAGGTTGATGGAGCGCGGCAACGTGTCCAGGCCCGTGAGCACCGTGGCACCCGTGGTGGACAATCCCGACGCGGTTTCAAAATACGCATCGGTAAAGCTCAGGTGCGGGAGATAACTCAGCAGGGGCAGGGTGGCAAAGGCGGGCAGGACGGCCCATACCAGCACCACCAGCAAAAATCCGTCGCGAGTCTGCAGTTCGCGCTTGTTGTGACGGGTAATCAGCCAGGTCAGCAACCCCGAACCAAAGGTGATCAGGAACGCTTCGTCATAGGCATACAGCGCCGCATCCCGCCAGATGAAGGCCACCCCCAGGGGCAGCAGCATGGTGAAGGCGAAAATCAGG
>DATCTE010000187.1:0-2805 GCA_036568085.1 Thiobacillus sp. | reverse complement strand
GTGGCCTTCGCCATCCTGCTGATGAACCTGTGCGTGCCGCTGATCGACCAGTACACCCAGCCGCGCATCTACGGCGGCGCACGCAAAGCCAAGGAACCGCCGGCATGACCCCGCAAACCCAGGTTGCCCTGAAGAACGCGCTGCGCACCGGCGTGATCCTGTTCGTGTTTGCGCTCGTCGGCACCGCCATCCTGGCATTTACCCATAACCGCACCGAGCCGACCATCACCCGCGGCCAGTTGGCCGAAAAACGCGCGCTCCTCAGCCAGGTGCTGCCTGCCGCGCTGTACGACAACGATCTGCTGGCCAGCCAGCAAAGCGTGCCGCCCGACGACCTGCTGGGCACGCGCCAGCCCTCGGCGCTCTGGCTGGCACGTCGTGGCGGGGTGTTCAGCGGCGTGGTGCTGGAAGCCATCGCACCGGATGGCTACAGCGGCGACATCGACCTGTTGATCGGGATCGACGCCAACGGTACCGTGACCGGCGTGCGCGTCACCGCCCACCACGAAACGCCGGGCCTGGGCGACTACATCGATCGCGCCAAGAGTCCGTGGATCGACCAGTTTTCCGGCAAGTCGCTCACCAACCCGGAGGCCAAGCACTGGAAAGTCGCCAAGGACGGCGGCGCATTCGACGCCCGTGCCGGCGCCACCATCACCCCGCGCGCGGTGGTCAAGGCAGTCAAGAGCGCGCTCGATTATTTTGCGCGGCACCGCGCGGCCTTCGCCGCGCCGCCGCCGGCCAAGGAGAAAAGCGCATGATGACGATGAACGAATTCCGCAGCCTCTTCCACAATGGCCTCATCAAGCAGAACACCGGCCTGGTGCAGCTGCTTGGGCTGTGTCCGTTGCTGGCGATCAGCAACAACGTCATCAACGCGCTGTCGTTGGGACTGGCGACCACGCTGGTGATGGCGGCATCGAGCGGCGCCGTGTCGGGCGTGCGCAACTTCGTCCCGACCGAGATCCGCATCCCGGTGTTCGTCCTCATCATCGCCGCGCTGGTCACGGTGATCGACCTGTCGATGAACGCCTTTGTGCATCCGCTCTACCTGGTGCTGGGGATTTTCATTCCGCTCATCACCACCAACTGCATCGTGCTGGCGCGCGCCGACGCGTTTGCGTCAAAGAACCACCCGCTGCACAGTGTGGTCGACGCCATTGCCATGGGGCTGGGCCTGACCCTGGTGCTGCTGGTGCTGGGCGCGATTCGCGAACTCGCCGGCAAGGGCACGCTGCTGTCCGGGATTGACCTGGTGTTCGGCCAGGCCGCCAAGGGGTGGGTGCTGCACGTGCTGCCCAACTATCACGGCTTCCTGCTGGCGATCCTGCCGCCCGGCGCGTTCCTTGCGCTGGGCCTTCTGATCGCAGCCAACAACTGGAACAAGGCGCGCGTCGCCCAACGCGCCCGCATGGCGGTCCCGGTTGCGGCATGAAGCCGCCGTTGAAGAAACGCGTACCCAAACCGCGCAATCCGTTTGTCGCGCTGGCGATTGCCCGCAAGGCCGGCGAACATGAAAAAACGACGCGCGCCAAGCGGCAGGCCGAAAAACGGGCGCTGAAAAAACGCCTGGCCGAACAATGAGCTGCGCACGATGAACAACGCCAAGCGCCACGAGATCTTCAGCCGCCTGCGTGCGGCCAACCCGCATCCCACTACCGAGCTCGAATACAAAACGCCGTTCGAACTGCTGGTGGCGGTGGTGCTGTCGGCGCAAGCCACCGACAAGGGAGTGAACCTGGCGACGCGCAGGCTGTTTCCGGTAGCCAACACGCCCGAGGCGATCCATGCGCTGGGGGAAGCGGGGCTCTCCGACTACATCAGAACCATCGGTCTCTACAAAAGCAAGGCGAAGCACCTCATCGCCGCCTGCAGGATGCTGGTCGAACTGCACGACAGCCAGGTCCCGGCCGACCGCGCTGCGCTCGAGGCATTGCCCGGCGTGGGTCGCAAGACCGCCAACGTGATCCTCAACACCGCCTTCGGCCAGCCGACGATGGCGGTCGACACCCACATCTTCCGCGTTGCCAACCGCACCGGGCTGGCGCCCGGCAAGACGGTGCTGGAAGTGGAAAAGAAGCTGCTCAAGACCATCCCTGCGGAATTTCGCATCGACGCGCACCACTGGCTGATCCTGCACGGGCGCTACGTATGCCAGGCGCGCAAGCCGAAATGCGGCGAGTGCATCATCGCGGACCTGTGCGAATACAAGGGCAAGCTGCTTCCCACCGGTTGATGTTCAATCCCAGCCGCGACCAGGTTCGCCAGTTCTTCTTCGACGTGTGGTCGAAATACCGCGCCGGCCAACCGCTGGCGGGGGCGGAGCAGCCGGCGCTCGACGCCGTGCTGGCGCACCCCGAATATCACGCCCTGCTCGATCAGCCCGAGCGTTACAGGGAACGGGACTACCTGCCGGAACAGGGCGAAACCAACCCGTTCCTGCATCTTTCCATGCATCTGGCGATCACCGAGCAGTTGTCGGTCGACCAGCCGCCCGGGATACGCGAGCGCTATCAGCGCCTGCTGAAACGGCATGGCAATGCGATGGACGCCCAGCACGCGGTGATGGACTGCCTGGCCGAGATGATCTGGCAAGTGCAGCGCCACCAGACAGCGTTCGACTCTGCCGCCTATCTGCGTTGCCTCGATCACGCCCTCCGCGAATCCTGAGCCGTTGGCACACGCGTCCTGTCCCCACGCTATCCGGGGTTAATTTTGTCGAAATCCTGACGATAACTCTGATGTAGGTGCCGACAGACTGGCCAGGTTCCTGGCAAGCTGACCCCGCCCTTGCCACCATTTGCC
>DATCTE010000186.1:0-2972 GCA_036568085.1 Thiobacillus sp. | reverse complement strand
CACGATGAGGTCGGCGCTTTGCACCAAGTTGCGCAGCTCGATCAGGTCGTTGGACACCCTGAAATTCCGGTAGAACTCGTCGATTTCGGCGCGCAGCAGGCGGATCCGGTGCGACGCGCGTGCCAGCCGCTTGTTGGTGCGCACGATGCCGACGTAGTCCCACATGAAGCGGCGCAGTTCGTCCCAGTTGTGCGAGATCACCACCTCCTCGTCGGGGTCGGTGACGCGAGACGCGTCCCATGGCGGCAGGCTGAGAGAGGGGGCCGGCGGCGTGGCCAGGATGTCGCGGGCGGCGGCGTGGCCGAACACCAGGCATTCCAGCAGCGAGTTGGAGGCCAGCCGGTTGGCCCCGTGCAGTCCGGTGAAGGTGACTTCGCCGACCGCATGCAGGTTGCACAGGTCGGTACGCGCGTCGGTGTCGGTGACGACGCCGCCGCAAGTGTAGTGCGCGGCGGGCACCACCGGGATCGGCTGGCGCGTGATGTCGATGCCGAGCTCCAGGCAGCGGGCGTAGATGGTCGGGAAGTGCTCGCGCACGAAGTCGGCCGGTTTGTGGCTGATGTCGAGATAGACGCAGTCGAGGCCGCGTTTCTTCATCTCGAAGTCGATCGCACGCGCCACGATGTCGCGCGGCGCGAGTTCGGCGCGCTCGTCATGGAACTGCATGAAGCGGCTGCCGTCGGGCAGCAGCAGATGGCCGCCCTCGCCGCGCACCGCCTCGCTAATGAGGAAGGACTTGGCGTGCGGGTGGTACAGGCAGGTCGGGTGGAACTGCACGAATTCCAGGTTGGCCACCCGGCAGCCGGCGCGCCAGGCCATGGCGATGCCGTCGCCGGTCGAAGTGTCGGGATTGGTCGTGTAGAGGTAGACCTTGCCGGCGCCGCCGGTGGCCAGCACGGTGTGGCCGGCGGCGAAGGTCTCGACCTCGCCGGTGCCCTTGTTCAGGGCGTAGGCGCCGTGGATCTGCCGTTCCTGGCCGCCGGCGCGCTTGCCGGTGATGAGGTCGATGGCGACATGCTGCTCGAAGGTCTCGATATTGGGGTGGGCGCGCACACGGTCGAGCAGGCTCACCTGCACTGCATGACCGGTGGCGTCGGCCGCGTGCACCACGCGGCGCTTGGAATGACCGCCTTCGCGTGCCAGGTGCAGGCCGCCGGGCGCCTGCGGGTCGGGGGTGAAGGCAACGCCGTTGGCGGTCAGCCAGGCGATCATGTCGCGCGCCTGGCTGGCCACCAGCCGGGTGACCGCCTCGTCGCACAGGCCGGCGCCGGCGATCAGGGTGTCGTGCACGTGCGCTTCGACCGAATCGCCGCTGTCGACCGCCGCAGCGATCCCGCCCTGCGCCCAGTCGCTGGCACCGTCGGTCATTTGCCGCTTGGTCACAATGGCGACGCGGCGCTGGTCGGCGAGCTTGAGCGCGGTGGTCAGCGCGGCGAGGCCGCTGCCGAGGATGAGGACGTCGTGTCTGTGCATGGTGGTTGGGCGATGATAGCAGGCTTGGGTCGTGCCAGAATAACCCTGTTCGGGGTGAACTTTTCTGCCCCGATCCGCTCACACGTTCCGGAAGGTGCGGTCACGTATACTTTCAACACAAACAAAAAGCAGTAGGGAGATATGTCGGACCGCGAACTGGATCAGGTGTTGGTCGAACGCGCCCAGCAGGGTGACAAGCGCGCTTTCGAGCTGTTGGTGAGCAAGTATCACCGCAAGCTCGGGCGGCTGTTGTCGCGCATGGTGCGGGATGCGGCAGAGGTGGAAGATATTACGCAGGAAGCTTTTATCAAGGCCTATCGCGCGCTGCCGGGATTCCGGGGCGAGAGTGCCTTTTACACCTGGCTGTACCGCATTGCCGTGAATACCGCCAAGAATTACCTGGTCGCGCACAAGCGCATGCCGGTGTCGAGCGATGTCCAGGCGGAAGATGCGGAGAATTACGAGGACGGCGACCTGCTGCGCGATATTGCGACGCCGGATGCGGAACTCCAGACCAAACAGATCGCCAAAGCAGTCAATGAGGCGGTCGATGCACTGCCCGAGGAATTGAGGACAGCCATTACGCTGCGCGAGATCGAAGGCATGAGTTACGAGGAAATCGCGCAGATGATGGACTGCCCGATCGGTACCGTGCGCTCGCGGATATTCCGCGCGCGCGAGGCCATTGCCGAAAAGATACGCCCGATGCTGGGCACCAGTCAGGACAAAAGGTGGTAACCATGTCAGCACTTCTTAAAACCGATACCCTTCCCCAGCCTGAACAGGTCGACGACAACTGGCGTCTGCTGCTCTCCGCCGCGCTGGATGGCGAAACGGAACGGGCCGAAACGGAGGACTGCATCACGGTCCTGAAACGCGATGGGGATTTGCGACAGAACTGGTCGGAATACCATTTGATCGGCGATCTGATGCGGGGCGAGGCGCCTACGCAGGAGGGTTTCATGGCACGTTTCTCGGCGCGGCTGGCGGCCGAGCCGACCGTGCTTGCGCCGCGCCGGAGCGTGTGGCCGCAGCGGGTTGCCGTGGCGTCGTTTGCCTCGCTCGCGGTCTGGGGCGCGATCTCGCTCACCAGAATGATGTCGGATGAGCCTGCCACGCTGCCCATGGCGACGGCGCCAGGCTTTCAGCAGGCTTCGCTGTCGTCGGAGTCGGCAAGCGAAGACGCCCGGTTTACGCCCTATCTGGTGGCGCATCAGGAATTCGCCCCGATGACGGTGGTTTCCCCCTATCAGCCTGCGGTGGCCGTTGCGGTGGAGCCGCGCTGATGCGAGCACTGGCTGTCTGGCGGCAGGGTTGGCTGGTTGCGGGATTTGCCGGGCTGGTATTGTTCTCCGGCGGGGCGCGTGCCGATGCCGCGGCCGACTGGCTCGACCGCGCAGCGAGTGCGGCCAAACAGCAGAATTACAGCGGCGTCTATGTCTATCATCACGGCGAGCACGTCGAGGTGCTGCGCGTGCTGCACCGTACCGATGCGAATG
>DATCTE010000185.1:0-3607 GCA_036568085.1 Thiobacillus sp. | reverse complement strand
GCCGGAGCCCGCGGGAATCAGGCGCCCGACGATGACGTTCTCCTTGAGGCCCCCCAGGCGATCGGTGGAGCCGCGCACCGCCGCCTCGGTCAGGACGCGGGTGGTCTCCTGGAAGGAGGCGGCGGAGATGAAGGACTCGGTGGCCAGGGAGGCCTTGGTGATGCCCAGCAGCAGGGGCTCGTAACGCGCCGGCAGCCGGCCTTCGGCCCGGACCCGCTCGTTCTCCAGCAGCACCTGGCTCAGCTCCGCCTGTTCGCCGCGCAGCAAGCGGGTGTCGCCGGCGTCGAGGATCTCGCCCTTGCGCAGCATCTGGCGGACGATGACCTCGATGTGCTTGTCGTTGATCTTGACGCCCTGGAGGCGGTAGACGTCCTGGATCTCCTTGACCAGGTACTCGGCCAGTTGGGTGACCCCCTTGAGGCGCAGGATGTCGTGGGGATTGAGCTCGCCATCGGAGACGATCTCGCCTCGCTCCACCCGCTCGCCCTCGAAGACATTGACGTGGCGCCACTTGGGGATCAGCTCCTCGATCTGCTCCCCCTCGTCGGTGGTGATGATCAGGCGTTGCTTGCCCTTGGTGTCCTTGCCGAAGCTGATGGTGCCCGAGGCCTCCGCCAGCAGGGCCGGTTCCTTGGGCCGGCGGGCCTCGAACAGATCCGCCACCCGGGGCAGACCGCCGGTGATATCACGGGTCTTGGAGGACTCCTGGGGAATGCGTGCCAGGACATCGCCCACCCCCACGTCGGCCCCGTCCGCGACGCCGACAATGGCCCCGGCGGGCAGGAAGTATCGAGCGGGGATGTCGGTGCCGGCAATGTTGAGCTCCAGCTCGTTCTCGTCCAGCAGCTTCACCATGGGCCGCAGGTCCTTGCCGGCGGCGGGGCGTTGCTTGGGATCGAGGACTACCAGGGCGGTGAGGCCGGTGACCTCGTCGGTCTCCTTCTGCACCGTCACGCCCTCGATGAAGGAATCGAAGCGCAGGCGGCCCGCCACCTCGGTCACCACCGGGTGGGTGAAGGGGTCCCAGGTCGCCACCACCTGGCCGCCCTGGACGGTATCGCCGTCGCCCACCCGCAGGGTAGCGCCGTAGGGCAGTTTGTAGCGCTCCTTCTCCATGCCCAGGTCATCGACCACCGACAGCTCCCCGGAACGGGAGACCGCGACCAGGCTGCCGTTGGCATGCTGCACCACCTTGAGGTTGTGCAGCCGCGCGGTGCCGGTGGACTTGATCTCGATGCTGTTGACCGCCGCCGCTCGGGACGCCGCGCCGCCGATGTGGAAGGTGCGCATGGTGAGCTGGGTGCCCGGCTCGCCGATCGACTGCGCGGCGATGACGCCGACCGCCTCGCCGGCATTGACCAGATAACCCCGGCCCAGATCGCGGCCGTAACACTTGGCACACAGGCCGTAGCGTGTCTCGCAGGTCAGCGGCGTACGCACCTTGACTTCGTCGATGCCCAGCGATTCGATGGTGTCGACCACGTCTTCCACCAGCAGCGTGCCAGCTTCGAACACGGTTTCCTGGGTTTCGGGATGAATGATGTCGCTGGCGGCCACGCGACCGAGAATCCGCTCGCGCAACGCTTCGACCACTTCACCGCCTTCGACCAGCGCCTTCACCACCAGACCGTTCTTGGTGCCGCAATCGTCCTCGACCACCACCAGATCCTGCGTCACGTCGACCAGACGGCGCGTCAGGTAACCGGAGTTTGCGGTCTTCAGCGCGGTATCGGCCAGGCCCTTGCGCGCGCCGTGGGTCGAAATGAAGTACTGAAGCATGTTCAGGCCTTCGCGGAAATTCGCCGTGATCGGGGTTTCGATGATCGAACCGTCCGGCTTCGCCATCAGGCCGCGCATGCCGGCCAGCTGACGAATCTGCGCCGCGGAACCGCGCGCGCCCGAGTCGGCCATCATGTAGATTGAGTTGAACGATTCCTGAGTGACTTCCTTGCCGCTGCGATCGGTAACCTTTTCGCTCCCCAGCTGCGCCATCATGGCCTTGGCCACGGCGTCACCAGCGCGACCCCAGATGTCCACGACCTTGTTGTAACGCTCGCCCTGGGTCACCAGACCCGAGGTGTATTGCGACTCGATCTCTTTGACCTCGGCTTCGGCAGCGCCCAGGATCTGTCCCTTCTCGTTCGGGATCAGCATGTCCTTGATGGCGATCGACATCCCCGCACGGGTGGCGTAGGTGAAACCGGTATACATCAGCTTGTCGGCGAAAATCACCGTTTCGCGCAGACCGCAGCGGCGGAAGCTGGCGTTGATCAGCTTGGAGATTTCCTTCTTCTTCAGCGCCTTGTCGACGAAGCTGAACGGCAGTCCCGGCGGCAGGATCTCGGACAGCAGCGCACGGCCCAGCGTGGTTTCCACACGCTTGATGGTCTCGACGCGGTTCTTGTCGGCATCCAGCGTCACTTCCTTGATGCGCACCGTGACGCGGGCATGTAGTTCGGCCTCGCGGTTGTCGTAGGCACGGCGCGCTTCGGTGACGTCGGCAAACATCATGCCTTCGCCCTTGGCGTTGATCTTCTCGCGCGTCATGTAGTACAGACCCAGCACGATGTCCTGCGACGGCACGATGATGGGTTCGCCGTTGGCGGGCGACAGCACGTTGTTCGACGCCAGCATCAGGGTACGCGCTTCGGCCTGCGCTTCCAGCGACAGCGGCACGTGGACGGCCATCTGGTCGCCATCGAAGTCGGCGTTAAACGCCGCGCACACCAGCGGGTGCAACTGGATCGCCTTGCCTTCGATCAGCACCGGCTCAAACGCCTGGATGCCCAGACGGTGCAGCGTCGGTGCGCGGTTCAGCATCACCGGATGCTCGCGGATGACCTCTTCCAGCAGATCCCACACGATCGGTTCTTCGTCTTCCACCATCTTCTTGGCGGCCTTGATCGTGGTCGCCAGCCCCAGCACTTCGAGGCGGTTGAAGATGAAGGGCTTGAACAGTTCCAGCGCCATCTTCTTCGGCAGACCGCACTGATGCAGTTTGAGCTGCGGACCCACCACGATCACGGAACGACCGGAGTAGTCCACGCGCTTACCCAGCAGGTTCTGACGGAAACGACCGCCCTTGCCCTTGATCATGTCGGCCAGCGACTTCAGCGGACGCTTGTTGGCGCCGGTCATCGCCTTGCCGCGACGACCGTTGTCCAGCAAGGAGTCGACGGACTCCTGCAGCATGCGCTTCTCGTTGCGCACGATGATGTCCGGCGCCTTCAGCTCGAGCAGACGGCGCAGACGGTTGTTACGGTTGATGACGCGACGATACAGGTCGTTCAGGTCGGAAGTCGCGAAACGACCGCCGTCCAGCGGCACCAGCGGACGCAGTTCCGGCGGCAGCACCGGCAGCACTTCCATCACCATCCACTCCGGCTTGATGCCGGACTGCAGGAACGCCTCCAGCACCTTCAGGCGCTTGGCGTATTTCTTGATCTTGGCTTCCGACTTGGATTCTTTCAATTCCTGACGCAGCGTTTCTGCATCGCGGTCGATGTCGATCGAACGCAGCAATTCACGGATACCCTCGGCGCCCATGAATGCAGTGAAGTCGTCGCCGAATTCTTCGTACTTGGCGGCGTAATCGTCTTCCGACATG
>DATCTE010000184.1:0-3905 GCA_036568085.1 Thiobacillus sp. | reverse complement strand
CGCCGCCGAGCCGCTGCCGAAGGCCGGGGCGGATGCGCAGGCGAGCCTGGATGCGCGGGTGTCGCCGGGCGGGGCAGGGGAGTTGCAGTTGGCGGCGCTGAAACAGCGGCTGGGAACGATTACGGCCTCGGCCTGAGGCGCTTGAGTACGCTACGCCTGAGCAGGCGCTCGGTTCGCATGACGTGGACGATGACGATTCGGGTGCCATCGAGACGGTAGAAGATGCGGCAAGGCGGCTCAACGATCTGGCGGTAGCGGCCCCCTTTGCCCAGCTCCCGCGGCCGGGATCCACTTTCGGGATGATCCGCCAGCTGGGCGACATGGTCGTAGACTCGCCGGACCAGGCCCCGAGCTGCCAAGGGGTCCTGAAGGGCGATGAAGTCCGCTATCGCCTCAAGGTCGGCCAGCGCCGGCTCCGACCAGACTACTTCAGCCATCTGCCAAGACGCTTGCCGGCCTCGGCGTGGCTCAGTGTCCGGCCTTCGGCAATCGCCATCTCACCGCGTGCGATGCCTTGCAGGATCGCCAGCTGCTCCTGCTGCAGCTGGTAGGTCTCGACATCCACCAGGTAGGCGCTTGGAAGGCCATGCTGGGTGATCAGGATGGGCTGCTTGTCCCGCTCGACGTCCGCAAGCAGGTCGGTTGCCTGCCGCTTGAGGGTGGTGACCAGTTCGGTGCGCATGAAGTGACACTAAAGTATCACCCTGGACCGGTCAAGTCGGGGGAGTGCCGTCGAACTTGTGGGCAAATTGAGCGGCCAGGAAGCTGTCAGTGCTGGCGGCAACCTGGCTAATAAAATGGATGTGCTTCCGCAGATCATCGCGGGTGACCGCGTGCTGCTTTGGCTTGGGATCGCTCACGAGAGGACGCAGGGATCGGTGAGCAATGTCGCCGCGCTTCTTCACCAATCGGGTCAGCTCTGCCCTGGCCTTCGCAGGACTGCAGTGGTTCCAACTCCATGCTTCGGAAACGTCCAATGCCAGATATTTCTGGAAGAGGTGTCGGACCCTCTCCGTGCTTGGGCTGTGAAACAGCTTGAGGTCGGCTTCCAGAGAAGCCCGGTAGAACGATGCTGTGGTTTCACTCGCCTTTTCATTTCGACAGATCGCATTTACCGCTTCCACCATGCGGTCTTCGAAGTAGGTTTCCAGCGCTGCCAGTGCCATGACCAGGCTTGCGCGCTTTATGACTTCGATGTCGGGCGGCGGGGGCTTTGTGTTGAGGGTGTCGAAGTGCTTCAGGAGATCAGTGGAATCCTGAATTGCATGCTTGAACGTCTGAAGCGCCTGAGAGCTCATGTGAGAAATCCAAATCCCATCTAGTACACAGCTGTAGAGAGTTCCCGAGGCGGAGGGGATCTTGATACGCAAATTCCCTCGTCACCCACGCAGAAGTTCAAACATGCACTCGAGTCGAGCTGCCAAGCTTTGGCGAGCGCTTCACAATAATCCAGGGCCGGCTCCAGCGCGTTGAACTCAAGCTGGCCACAAGGAATGCCTTCAATGGGCTGTGAGACTTGGTAGATTCCAAGTGCAACTCCGCTTGCAACGAGAATCACATCCCCGCCTGTGTGCCTCTCATAGAACTGGCGATGGGCGGTCGGCGCGTTGCAATGAACTTGGAGAGTTGCCCCGCTATCCGCCCTTAGATGAACGCGTGCATAGCCTGTTTCAAAATTCACGGCATCACTTCGGTCGATGCAGATATCCCTCCTCCCTTCATTGCCAACTAACGCAAGATCCAACTCGAGGACGAGAGGCTGAAGTGGATTTTCTCCGCACGCTGACACCATCTGCGTTCTTGGGTTTCCCCTCTGAACACCAGGATCAAGGGTGTCTGGATTGTCGCCAGATCGCTCATTCGAGCAAGCAGAGCTCAAAAGCAAACCTATAAGGACTAAGGCTTTCATCTGTGCGTCGTACTCCGTGCGCCATGAATCCGCCAGGTGCCCGTAGACACCTCGAAGCCATAGTTGATGGCAAATGAGGGTGCGTCAATCAGTGGCGTGCGATCTTAAGAGGAATACGCAGTTAACTAATATCGAGAAAGAATATTTCTCATGTCCGAGCGGGAAGTGATCTAGTTAAGCCGACGTGCGCTTCGGTCTTGAAGTAGGCACCAGCGGCCGACTAGTGGGCGCCTTCTTCGCAACTACCCCGAAGCTCAGCCGTCCGACCGACCAGCTTCCAACCCTCGGCCACCCTGACAAACCTGTAGCTGAAATGCGCGCCATCCGATTCGCGGCACTGCGAGAAGGAAAGCTTGGCGCCGACGGGGAGGTGGTTCTCGACGTCGGGTTCGATGCAGTTGACCGCCGCGCACTTGGGTGTCCATAGCGGATCGGACCGGTCCGCCGAATGGACGGCAAGGCCCGCGGTGGCTAGCGTGGCGGCACTAAGGGCTAGCAGCAGTTTCATGGGAATGCTCCTTCGGGCTGATGGCCGGGCCCTCTCGGGCCCATCAGGGATGAGCAACGCAGCCTTTGCGTCAAAACGGACGCTTACTCGGCCTTGGGGTGGCGCAATACCTTCAGCGACACGGCCAGCACCAACGCCGCACCCACCCCCAACACCGCCCACAACAACCACCGCTGCCAATCCTCGCCACGCTTCGGCTTCAGGGCCTGCTCGCCGCCGGCTTCCATCCTCATTCCCAGCGTCGCCGGCGAGGGCGGGGTGCTGGAGGCTTCCAGCGCGGCCTTGACCGGGTAGTCCTCGCGCTCGGCGCGCACGCTGCCGGCGGCCAGGGTGTAGGGGGCCGGGCCCTGGGCGAGCAGCACGAAACGTTCGGGGCGGTAGCTCAGCAGCAGCTTGGGCGCCTTGTTGAGCGCGGGCTGGGTGGTCAGCCGCCATTCGCGGTCGCGGCGCGGGTCGATGCTGGGCGGGATATGGCGCACTTCGTCCTTGCCGCTGCCCAGGCGGAAGGCGGCGAAGTTGGCGACCGGGCGCCACCAGTCTTCGCCGGGGTTCTTGGCGCCGATCTGCGCCGCGGCCACCGAGTTGGCGTCGGCCAGGGTCAGGTCCACGCGTTCGACGGCAATCGGGCCCGGGGTGCTGAAGTCGTAGACGCCGGGCTGGGCGCTGTAGGCGGTGCCGGTGAGTTCAAGCACCTTCCACTCGCGGCCGTCGCCGGTATCCACGCGGCGTTCGCCCTTGAGCGCGGCCAGCATCGGCCAGTTGCCGTCGCCTTCGATGGCCAGGCGCAGGTAGCGGGCCTGCGTGGGCGGAAATTCCATCTGCAGGCGCTCGATGCGCAGGCCGTTGTCGTCCAGGGCCACCAGCGGCAGGCCGCTGCCGATGTGCCGCCAGTCGGCCAGGTCGTCCGAGGCGCTAATGCGCACGCGCAGGTTCACCGGCAGTTCGGCGGTTTGTGCCAGCTCGACATGCAGCACGGAAACGGCCGGCGGTTCTTCGCCGCGGTCGAGCAGCAGGTCGTGGCGTTCTTCCGGTGGCGGCGTGTCGTCGGTGGTGCGCAGGTCCAGGCCGCGCAGCGTGCCGTTGGCATCGCGCTCCAGGCGCAGGGCCAGGCTGTCGGGCTGGCCGGGGGCGGGCAGGGGCACGCGCAGCCACGGGATGGCGTCGAACTCCTCCTCGTCCCGGGCCTTGGGCGGCCAGGGCGCGAAGGGCACGGGTTCGCCGTTGGCGTTGAATACGGCCAGGTCGCGCAGGTCGCCGCGGGTGACGTACTGCATCACCTCGGCGTCGAGCACATGCGCGGCGCCGTCGCCTTCGGTCTGGATAGGCCACTGCCAGGCGTAGTCCTGGGGCGTGGCGGCCGCCCGCGCGGGGCTGGCGAGCACGGTGGCCAGGGCGGCGGTTATCAGCAGGGAAGCACGCATGCGTTTACTCCGAACGACGGGGTGGGGTGGGGGCGATGCGACCGACCACGATCAGCAGCAGGCCCAC
>DATCTE010000183.1:0-4252 GCA_036568085.1 Thiobacillus sp. | reverse complement strand
GGCGGCTTGCGGCTGTTGTCCTCGTCGACGAACTCGGCACCCAGCCGCACCGGCAGGTTGAAGTCGAGCTGGATCGTGCCGCATTGCCACAGGCGGCCGAGCGTGTCCTTCAGCGTGAATTCGATCTTGGGGCCGTAGAACGCGCCCTCACCCGGCTGCAGGTCGAATGCCAGATTGTTTTTTTCCAGCGCGGCAGCCAGCGCGGCTTCGGCCTTGTCCCAGCTGTCGTCCGACCCCACACGCTTGTCCGGCCGCGTCGACAGCTTGACCAGCACGTCGTTGAAGCCGAAATCGGTGTAGACCTTCTGCAGCATGACGATGAAGTCGGCCACCTCCTGCTCGATCTGGTCTTCGGTGCAGAAGATGTGCGCGTCGTCCTGGGTGAAGCCGCGCACCCGCATGATGCCGTGCAGCGCGCCCGACGGTTCGTTTCGATGACAGGAGCCGAACTCGGCCAGGCGCAGCGGCAGGTCGCGATAGGAATGCAGGCCGCTGTTGAAGATCTGCACATGGCCGGGGCAGTTCATCGGCTTCACCGCGTAATCGCGGTTTTCCGACGCAGTGGTGAACATGTTGTCGCGGTAGTTGTCCCAGTGGCCGGATTTCTCCCACAGGCTGCGGTCCATCACCGCCGGGGTGCGGACTTCCTGGTAGCCGTACTCGACGAACTTCTGCCGCATGTACTGCTCGATCTGCTGCCACACGATCCAGCCCTTGGGATGCCAGAACACCATGCCCGGCGCCTCGTCCTGCATGTGCAGCAGGTCGAGCTGCCTGGCGAGCCGGCGGTGGTCGCGCTTCTCGGCCTCTTCCAGGCGGTGCAGGTAGGCATCGAGGTCTTCCTTCTTCGCCCACGCGGTGCCATAGATGCGCTGCAGCATCGGGTTCTTCGAATCGCCGCGCCAGTAGGCGCCAGCCAGCTTCATCAGCTTGAATGCGCGCGGCAGCTTGCCGGTGGACGGCAGGTGCGGGCCGCGGCAGACGTCGAACCAGTCGCCCTGGCGGTAGATCGACAGTTCCTCGCCCTTGGGAATCACCTCGTCGATGATCTGCACCTTGTAGGTCTCGCCGAGTTCGGCGAACACGCGCATGGCATCCTCACGCGACCATACCTCGCGCTGGATCGGCAGGTCGCGCTTGACGATCTCCTCCATGCGCTTTTCGATCGCCACCAGGTCGTCAGGGGTAAACGGTTCCGCACGCGCGAAATCGTAGTAGAAACCGTCCTCGATCGACGGGCCAATCGTCACCTGCGTGCCCGGATAGAGTTCCTGCACCGCCTGCGCCATCACGTGCGCGGCATCGTGGCGGATCAGATCGAGCGCCTCCGCGTCCTTGGCCGTGACGATGGCGAGCTGCGCGTCCGCATCGATGAGGTGGCTGGTGTCGACCAGCTTGCCGTTCACCCGCCCGGCGAGCGCCGCCTTGGCGAGCCCGGCGCCGATACTCGCTGCGACCTGCGCGACCGTAACCGGCCCCTCGAACGGGCGGACTGAACCATCGGGAAGCGTGACGTTGACCATTTTCAGACTCCAGACATGAAAAAAGCGCGGGCCGGCCGCGCTTTTAAGTATTACAGATGAAGATTGCAGAAACTCTGCGAACAGCTATGCGCCGGTTTGTTATCCAGTGACAGCTTGGCTAGTTCGCGGTGACATTTCGCAACCTCCAGAGGGGCATGTCCCCATTAGGACCGGCTCATGCCGACCCGATTTAATTGGTAGGCGCGATTGGACTCGAACCAACGACCCCCACCATGTCAAGGTGGTGCTCTAACCAGCTGAGCTACGCGCCTAATGCGGGGCGCATCATAACCGAAACGTCACGCCGCTGTCGAGTCGGCGCGGCTTTTTTTCGCATGTTCTTACGTCAGCGGCCAGCGCCGGATCACTTCGTAATGCGCGCCGTCGGATTCAGTGGACGACCGGACCAGCACGAAATCGCGGATCGGCCAGGACACCGGCACGCACGCGGGCACTTCGCCGCCCGCCGATTTGCGCAGCAGGGTGACATGCGGCACATGCGGGCGCGCGTCGACGGGGAAACCGGCCGCCTGCAGGGCGGCATTCAGCGCACTCACCAGTTCGAAGTGCTGCGGTGGGGTTTCGCTCGCGCCGAGCCAGCCAATGCGGTTGTGCCGCCAGTAGCCGGCCTGGTCGAGAACCAGTTCAAACGCATCGGTCTTGACCGCGTCGGCGCAGGCCACCAGGGCATCCAGCTGTTCAGCGGGTGTGCTGCCGAGAAAGGCCAGGGTGATGTGCAGGGTGTCGGCACGCATGCGCCGACCTCCCCAGTGCTGGTGCAGCCATTTGCCGGTGCGGTTGAGCGCGTCGCGGGTGGCGTCGTCGGGCCACAGGGCAAAGAACAGCCGCAGCGTGTCGGGCTCGGCCAGACGCGATTCAGTCACGCACGATCAGGCACACCGCTTCCGCAGCGATGCCCTCGCCGCGTCCGGTGAAGCCTAGCTTTTCGGTAGTGGTCGCCTTGACGTTGACCCGGTCAAGGGCGATGCCGAGGTCGTCCGCGATATGTGCCGTCATCCGCGCAATGTGCGGCGCCATCTTCGGCGCCTGCGCGATGATGGTGGCGTCGACGTTGCCGACGCGCCAGCCGCGTTGCTGCAACTGCTCGCTGACGCGGCGCAGCAGGATACGGCTGTCGATGCCAGCGAACGCCATGTCGGTGTCGGGAAAATGGCGGCCGATGTCGCCCAGTCCCGCCGCGCCCAGCAGTGCATCGCAGATCGCGTGCAGCAGGACGTCGGCGTCGGAATGGCCAGCCAGCCCCAGATCGTAAGGAATGTCGACGCCACCGATGATGAGCCTGCGATTTTCTGCAAGAGCATGTACGTCGAAGCCGTGGCCGATTCGGAGGTCACTCATTGAGCTTCCCCAGAATCAGGCCCGCCAGTTCGAGGTCCTGCGGATAGGTGACCTTGAGGTTGCGGCTGTCGGACTCGACCAGCCTGGGCTGCAGGCCGAGCTGCTCGATGGCCGAGGCTTCGTCGGTCATATCGCTGCCGGCAGCACGCAACGCTTCAGTCAGCTTGCCATGACGGAACATCTGCGGCGTTTGCGCCTGCCACAGGCCGGCACGCGGCACGGTCGCTTCGACCCGCGGCCCGGACGCCGACTCGGCAGCGGCGCGCTTCAGCGTATCGGCCACCGGCACGGCGAGCAGACCACCCACCGGGTCATCCGCCACTTCATCCAGCAACTTGCCCAGCATTTCGTCCGGCAGACAGGGACGCGCGGCATCGTGCACCAGCACCCAGTCGTCGGCTGCACATATCTTCGACATGGCCTGCAGCCCGTTCAACACGGTTTCGGCGCGGGTAGCGCCACCGCAGCGCAGCACTTCGATGCGTTCTTCCCAGCCCTGCCACGCGTAGTTGTTCCAGCGCTTGTCGGTGGGCGAGAGCACAACAAAAATCCTGGCGATGCGCGGCTCGCGTGCCAGCACCATCATTGCATGCGCGATCATCGGTACCGAATTGAGCGGCATGTACTGCTTTTCAATGCTCCCGCCCATGCGTGAGCCCGAACCAGCCGCGGGAATCAGTGCGTAAAAATTCATGCGTCGCCTCCGGGCGCCAACACGTCGCGGTTGCCGTTCGATTGCATCGCCGACACCAGCCCGGCGCGCTCCATGTCCTCGATCATGCGCGCAGCACGGTTGTAGCCGATGCGCAATTGGCGCTGCACCGACGAGATCGACGCGCGGCGCGACTTCAGCACGTAGGCGACCGCCTGGTCGTAGAGCGGGTCGGCTTCTGCACCGGCCTCGCCGAATTCGCCGCCGCCATCGCCGCCCTCTTCCTGAGACTCGAGCACGCCTTCGATGTATTCGGGTTCGCCCAGCGACTTCAGATAGTCGACGACGCGATGGACCTCGTTGTCCGACACGAAGGCGCCGTGCACCCGCTGCGGCAGCCCGGTGCCGGGCGGCAGGTAGAGCATGTCGCCCTGCCCCAGCAGCGCCTCGGCACCCATTTGATCGAGAATCGTGCGCGAGTCGATCTTGCTGGACACCTGGAAGGCGATGCGCGTCGGGATGTTGGCCTTGATCAGACCGGTGATGACGTCGACGCTCGGCCGCTGCGTCGCCAGGATCAGGTGGATGCCGGCTGCGCGCGCCTTCTGCGCGAGGCGGGCGATCAGTTCCTCGATCTTCTTGCCGGCGACCATCATCAGGTCGGCCAGTTCGTCGATGATTACCACGATCATCGGCAATGGCTCGAGCGGTTCCGGCG
>DATCTE010000182.1:0-3580 GCA_036568085.1 Thiobacillus sp. | reverse complement strand
CCCGCAGTTACACGGTCGAGCCCCGGAAGCAGCTGACCGACGTCTGGACGGTCACCTCGTCCGGAGCCGCGTCCGATTACGATCTTTCGGTCTACGGACCCAACGGCTTCCTGCGCGCCTTCAAGGGCGGCATCTCGGGTGCGCGCCGCGCAAGGCTCGATGCCCGGGCCCGCTACGATGAAAGCGGCCATGGCATCGTGCTGGAAATCACCAATAAAGCCATGCACACGGCGAAGGTTCACGTCCTCGACCAATACACCGGAAGACACGTTGAAGCCGAACTCAAGCCCGGTGCGAACTTCTCGAAGCACTGGTCGCTGAAGCGTGTCTTTGGGTGGTACGACCTGCTTGTCACGGTCGAAGGGGATGCCGGCTTCGAATGCCATTTCGCCGGCCACGTTGAAACCGGGAAAGGCAGCATCAGCGATCCGGCGATGGGCGGGCTTGTTCCGGACGAGCTACCCGGCCTTGTCGACCGCGATGTCGATGCTGCTCATCCCGAAAGGGAAGGTGCGGACATGGAACATTCCAACCGGAGCCGTTGACACACCCATGCGGAGGCATGGCGTGCGAAGCCCTTCCTTCGCGGATGACGGCCTGGTCCTGCCAGGCCGTTGCCTGAACGTTTCGGCTACTTCTGAATGCCGGGCCGGGAGGTGATCTGGTAGCGGTTTCCGCCGCGCTTCTTGGCGTCATACATCGCTTCGTCGGCATACCGGATCAGCTGCTTGTAGTCGTCGCTGTGGTCGGGATAAAGCGCGACGCCGATGCTCGGAAAGACCTGCACCCGGTGACCCGCCAGGTCGAACGGCTTGGCAAGCGCCACACGGATCTTCTCGGCAACCAGCAAGGCCTGCTCAGGCTGGGGAATGCCGTGCAGCAGCACCAGAAACTCGTCGCCGCCGACGCGTCCGACCGTGTCCGATTCCCGTACGCACTGCTTGAGGCGGTGGGCCACTTCCTGCAGAAGAAGGTCGCCGACGGGATGTCCCAAGGTGTCGTTCACCTGCTTGAATTTGTCGAGATCGAGATAGAGCAGGGCCAGCGGAGTCTGGTTGCGTTCGGCCCAGTTCAGCGAGGTTTGCAGGCGGTCATGGAACAGTTCGCGGTTGGGCAGGTCGGTCAGCGGGTCGTGGCGCGCGATGTGCTGCAGCCAGCTCTCCATCTGCTTGCGCTCGATCACAGGCGCGATCTGGGTGGCGACGAACTGCAGCAGCTCGACATCTTCTTTGGTATATCGGATCTCGGCGGAATAGCTCTGCACCACCAGGGCGCCGATGACGCCGTTTTTTGCATTGAGCGGAACACCCAGCCAGTTCATTGCACCCCTGCCCATATCGGGCCGGGCATATCCGGTTGGCGCCCCGCCGGCATCGTGCGCCAGAAGCAGGACATGGCCGGTGCGGATGACCTCTGCGCTCAGCGCCGTCGAATCCAGTTTTTGCGGGGCAGGCGCCTGGTCGTACTCGTCGACATAGTAAGGAAAGCTCAGCTCGTCCTTATTCTCGTCGTAAAGCGCCACGAAGAAATTGACCGCCGGCAACAAGCCGCCAAGGATCTGGTGGATTTGCTGAAACAGGGTGACCAGGTCCTCACCCCAGTGCGCGGCTTCGGAAATGGCATAGAGTGCGGCCTGCATGGAGTCGGCGCGCTTGCGTTCGGTCACGTCGCGTGCCACGGCCACCCTCACCTGGTCAGCCTCCGACCAGCGTGCCGACCACATGATATGGACAACTTTGCCGTCCTTGCGCACATAGCGGTTCTCGAAATGAGGCTGGGGACACCCGGCGACAATGTCGTCGGCCTGCTGCAGCGTTCGCGGCCGATCCTCGGGGAACACAAAGTCGATCATCGGCCTGCCGATCATTTCCTCCGGTGTGTAGCCGAAAATGCGTTCACACGCAGCGCTGACAAAAACAAAACATCCCCGCGTGTCTACGACGCAGATGGCGTCGAGCAGCAGATCCATGACGTTGCTCAGGGGGACGGGATGATTGGTCTTCATGTGACAGTATTAATTTCGCTGACTGCAGACCCGGGTCGGGCGCAGGTATTCATGGTCATCGTATTAGGTGTTTGTCAGCGTTCACGCCTGCTTCGATCGCCGCCAGGCGACCCAAGGTCCTCTCATCTGGCTGGCCTATTCTAGCCCTTGGCGCCGCGAATCCGGCACTGCTTCAAACCACGGGCTGTCGGCCCGGGCAAACCAGCGCGTCGGCAGTCTTTCGCTCGCGCTTCGGGCGCCCGGCGTGTATGGTCAAACCCCTGGCAAATGTTGGGACACCTTGCCTCAACACACCGGTACGCTGGAATGGCACGAAAGCACCTTAGCGCAGATCAGGTTCATGAACGATGAGTGACATGGCAAAAGACGGGGAAATCGACAGCGCGGTCTACAAGACCCTGCTGGAGTCCACCCAGGCCATCCCCTGGAAAATCGACTGGCAAACCATGCAGTTCGCCTACATCGGGCCGCAGATCGAGCGCCTGCTCGGCTGGTCGCCCGCAAGCTGGGTGAGCGTGGAGGACTGGGCGACACGCATTCACCCCGAGGACCGGGAACGGGTGGTGAATTTCTGCGTCGCGCAGTCCAAGGCCGGAACCGACCACGAGGCAGACTATCGAGCCCTGACGCAGGACGGCAATCACGTATGGATACGCGATGTGGTGCATGTAGTGCGCAACGAAAACGGCGAGGTCGATTCGCTGGTCGGATTCATGTTCGACATCAGCGAGCGGAAAAAAACCGAAGAGCAGCTGATCGTCCTGCAGAAGGAACTGGAAGCCCTGTCGTTCAAGGACGGACTGACCGGCGTCGCCAACCGGCGCAGGTTCGATTCCATCCTGGAAGTGGAGTGGGCCAATGCGCGGCGCAATAACCAGCCGCTCTCGGTCATCATGCTCGACATCGATCATTTCAAGCAGTACAACGACCACTATGGGCACCTCCAGGGAGACGCCTGCCTGAAACAGGTCGCGCAGGTTCTGAATTCGGCCGCCACCCGGGCACGCGATCTCTTTGCCCGCTTTGGCGGAGAAGAATTCGTGCTGGTGCTGCCCGAGACGGACGAGAAATCGGCAGCCAAGATCGCCGAGCGATGCCGCAATCTGATTTTCAAGGAACAGATCGCGCACGCAGCCTCTCCGGCCAGCCAGATCCTGACGCTAAGCATCGGGGTGAGCTCCATTACGCCATCACACCAGGATGCCCCCCTCGGATTCATCGAAGAAGCGGACAGACGGCTTTATCAGGCGAAGCAGCGCGGCCGCAACTGCATCGTCAAAAGCAGTTAGGTCCCTCTGACGGAATCCCCCACGGCACGTGTGCGCCGGCACTTCAGGGGCCGCTGTAATCATCCTCCCTGCGTCACCCGCCGCACCCACGCTTTGCGTGCTTCTTCCGCCCCTCCCATGAGTACCGCCAACGCCGCAGCAAACAGCCACACCGCCGGCCCGACCGGCGCGGTACCAAATAGCCAGTTACCTGCCGGCGTGTAAACGATGAACAGCAGCAGGCCCAGTTCCGCCGCGATGCCGAGCAGGATCAGCGGGTTGCCGAACAGCCCGAACGAAAGCGAGG
>DATCTE010000181.1:0-8289 GCA_036568085.1 Thiobacillus sp. | reverse complement strand
CAGGCCGTTCATGCTGGCAATGGCGTTGGCCACCGCCTGCTGACCTTTTTCGGCTGCGGCCAGGGATTGTTCGGCCACCCGGGCGGATTCGGCGGCGTTGCCCGACACCTGCTGCACCGATTGCGCCAGGCTCACCACCGCAGCCGAGGTTCCCTCGATTTCCACCGTCTGACGGTGTGCCGCCTGTTGCAGCGAATCGGACACCTGGCTCGCCTGGCTGGCGGCCTGGTCCATCTGCTGCGCGGCATTGTTGATCCCGCGGACCAGGGTACGCAGCTCCTCCACCGTGTAGTTGATCGAGTCGGCCACCGCACCGGTGATGTCCTCGGTCACGCTGGCGTTGATGGTGAGGTTGCCTTCGGCGAGTTCACCGAGTTCGTCCATCAGACGCAGAATCGCTTCCTGGTTGCGGCCGTTTTCCTCTTCGCTCTTGCGCGCCCGCGACTTGGTCTCGTTGATGTTGACCAGCCCCAGCATCACCAGCGAGCCGATCGCCAGCAGGCCGAACAGGGCAGCCAGCAGGTAGCCGGCACCGCCGACGGACTGATAGTCCTTAGACAGCTGGTCGGTGTCGGCGAGCAGCGTGTCGCTGCCGGTGAACAGGTTCTTGGCCGAGACCTTGGCTTGCAGCAGCGGCTGCGTGTTGGCCAGCACCGCGCCTACCACCTCGACCATGTCACCCATGTTGCTGCCGAGATCTTCCAGCGTCGCCATGCTGTCTTCGTTGCGGCTGGCTCCGCCTGTCATCAATGCCTGCACCGTGTCGCGGAACGAGGTCGTGTCCTTCTCCAGCTGCATCACCACGGCCGGGTCGATCAGTTCGGCCGACAGCAGCAGGTTGGCGTTTTTCGGCAGACGCTGGCTCAACATGACCAAATGGTTGGCGCGCGACACCTCGCGCACGCCGGCACCTGAATCGGCCAGCTGGCTGGCGAGCTGCTCGGCCACTTCCTGCAGATCGACACTCAGGTCGTTAATGCGTTTGATGTTTACGCTCATCGCCACCAGATTTTTCTGTTGCGACAGGATCTGCGCGACCTGCGGGTTGAACTTCTTCCACTGCGCGTCAATTTTATCCAGCGTCACGCGCGCCGCGCCGCTGGACGCGGGCACCGTGTCATCGCCTTCGGCCAAGCCCTTCAGAGTCGCTTCAAAGCTGGTTTTTCCAGCCGCCAGCTTCTTGAAGGCGGCGGCATTACCCAGAACGGACTGCTGGGCGGTCAGCGGCAGGCGCTGCGACAGCACCTTCAGTTCGCCCGCCCGCGTTTCGTAACCGGTACGGTTGTTGATCTGGATCGAGCTGTAGATGGTGAATCCGGCGGCCAGGAGCAGGGAGACGATCAGTGTGCCGCCGGTATAGAGATATTGCTTTTCGACGGGCAAATTGCCGATCAGGGGCGCCTTGCCAGGCTCCTTGTCCGCCAGTTTGCGCACGGTCTGCATGATCAGGGTGGTGTGTTCGCCCCCGCCTTTTCCCGTGACCTTTCCCGTCATGCGGCCCGCCAATCCTTTCAGGCCATTCATCGTGATTGCCATGTTCATCGCTCCAGTCCTTCCTCGTCGGCGCCAGTGCGCCCGGTTTTAATGATCAATCAGTTGCCGATCTGCGCTTCGACCTTGAGAAACTCGGCATTGCCGAGCAATTGTCCGAAGTCCATGTCGCACCAGTCGGCACCCGCCTCGTCCGCATACTGGCGCGCGATCCAGGGATGCGCCGCGTGCGCGTTGCGCAGCTGGTAACGGTTGATGTTTTTCAGGCCCAGGGTGCTACGCACCAGCAGGGCCGCGTTGACGCCGAAATCATGGTGCGGAATCAGCAGGCGGCAGTCGGCATGGTCGGGCGTCACGCCCTGCCCCATGAAATCGGAAAAATCGCTCACCGCAAACAGATTTCCGCGGATGTTGGCAACGCCGCGAAACCATCGACGCGCGCCAGGCACCTTGACGATGGGCGGCACCGGGATCACTTCCTCGGTGTCGGACAGGCTCACCAGCCAGTTCACGTCGCCCACCCGGAAACCCAGCCGGGAGCCGGAATTGTCGCGACTGGCCGCCGCCTGCAACTGCTGCGAAAGCTGGGTCTGAAATTCGCGCAGATTGAATTTCTTGGCCATGGTGGAGTGCTCAGCCCAGCGCCTTGATTTGCGACAGCAGGTCTTCCGGCTTCACGGGCTTGACCAGGTAGGCTTTCGCGCCCTGGCGCATGCCCCATACCTTGTCGGTTTCCTGGCCCTTGGTGGTGCACATGATGACCGGGATATGCTTGGTCGCGTCTTCCTTGGTGATCATGCGGGTCGCCTGATAGCCGTTCATGCCGGGCATCACGACATCCATCACGATCAGGTCGGGCAGGGTCTGCTTGGCCTGCGCGACGGCTTCCTCGCCGCTTTCGGCCATGCTGACCAGATAGCCGTTCTTGACCAGCAACTCGGACAGAAAAAAGCGCTCGGTGGGGGAATCATCCACAACCAGAATTCGGCTGATCGCCATATCTATGCTCCTCGAAAAAAATTAAGCGCCCGCGCACGCGTGCTCGCGCACCGCCGTCAGCAACGTGTCCTTGGTAAACGGTTTGGTCAGGTATTCGTCCGATCCCACCATGCGGCCGCGCGCACGGTCGAACAGCCCGTCCTTGGACGACAGCATGATGACCGGCGTGGTGCGATACTTGGCATTGCGTTTGATCAGCGAACAGGTCTGGTAGCCGTCGAGTCGCGGCATCATGATGTCGACAAACACCACGTCCGGTTCGTGGTCGGTGATCTTGGCCAGCGCGTCGAAGCCATCCTGCGCCAGGATGACCTCGCAGCCCGCCTGATTCAGGAAGATTTCCGCGCTGCGGCGTATGGTGTTGCTGTCATCGATGACCATCACCTTGACGCCTTTCAATGCTTCGTTATCCACACGTTTCTCCAGCAGGGTCTCGGGTAGGCGGCACGTGCCACCCCCCTGTGTGGTAAACATTACGGCACCGGTTCGGGCTTCTTTAGTGCCTGAACGCCGCAGGGGACGGGCAGCAAACAAAAAGGGCGTTGCTACGCAACGCCCTTTTTGTTTGCCATGGAGCGAAATCTTTACTGCTGCCAGGACTCCCCGCTGGATTTTTTCTCCACCCCGGCCACCGCACTCATGGTTTCGAGGATGGTGCTCGGCAGGGAAGAGATCCGCATGAACTGCCCCATCCCCACATCCGGGAACGCCAGGGCGATGCGGAAGCGGCCATGCGGCGACTCGACCTCCTTGTCGACCACGTAAATCTCGTAGGGCAGGCCGGCGATACTGTTCTGCATGTCGATTTTCTTGATCCAGTCGCCGTCGCTGTTCTCGCCGTCGTTCATCGCAACGCCGAATACGGCCAGTTTGCGATCCGGCATCACGATCTCGTAGACCTTGGTCGTCTTGCCCGTGCCCTTGGCCAGATTCTCGCGCACGGTCTTCACCGCCTCGGCAAAGCTGCCATATTCGGCCAGCTTGTTCTTGTACGAATCCAGGCGCTCCATGCCGATCATGTAGCGGTAGTTGCTCAGGCTGCCGGCGGATTCGTCACCGCCCACGCCCTTGCCCGCCCCCAGCGCATCCTGCAGGCGCGTTTGCAGGGCCTTGACCGCCTCCTCCTTCTTGGCAAACCCCTTGCGGAAATAGGCGCGATACCAGTAGTCGGGATTGGTGTACGCCACGCTGCCGTCGGCCTTCACCCCCACGCGAATCGCCGCGCCCAGGATGGCATTGCCCCCCACCGAGCCCACCTCATCGAGCATGGCATCGTCGGTCGCGATGACCACGCCATACCCTGCCAGGGTTTTGGGGAAATATTTGCCGATCACCTTGAAACCGCCACCCTTGAGCTTGGACTCGACCGCTGCCGCCGCCGCCTGCACGCTGCCACCCTTCACCGAATCCCCCTGGATATAGGGGGAAATCGCCCATACGCTTGCCGAGAAAACAAGCAGGACCCACGCTGTAATCCACCGCATAATCATTATCGTCTCCTAATTAAATGTTATTTTTCAACGCCGTCTTATCCCACCATGGGCAGGCTGCCTCACGATGATGCCGCGCGTGTCACAACCCACTCACTTCCCCCGCAATAACGTACCAGTCCAGCTCTTTCTTGAACGAAATCAACAAAATGCCCTAAAACGCCACCATCTCGAAATCGTCCTTGCGCGCGCCGCAATCGGGACAGGTCCAGTTGATCGGAACGTCTTCCCAGCGCGTGCCCGGCGGGATGCCGTCGTCAGGCGCACCGGTTTCCTCGTGGTAGATGTAACCGCAGATCAGGCACATCCAGCTTTTGTATTCGGGGGTTTCGGACATGGGGGCAAGGGGAATCGGCTAAAATTGGAGATTGATTTTAAAGCAGTGACGCCATGCCGCCTATATTCTCCCCCAAGCCCACGCCGCCGCTGGTGCTCAGCTTCGCCGCGTCCGACCCGACCGGCGGCGCAGGCATCCAGGCCGATCTGCTGACGCTGGCCAGCATGGGCTGCCACCCGCTGTCGGTGATCACCGCGATCACGGTGCAGGACACGGCCGGGGTCGACGAGATCCTGGTGATCGACTCCGAGTGGGTGGCCGATCAGGCGCGCATGCTGCTGGAAGACGTCCCGGTGGCGGCGTTCAAGCTCGGCATGCTGGGCAGCCCCGAATCGATCGCGGTCATCGCCGAAATCCTCGCCGACTACCCGGACATTCCGGTCATCCTCGATCCGGTACTGGCGTCAGGGCGCGGCGACGAACTCGCCACCGACGACATGATCGCCGCCATGCGCGACCTGCTGATCCCGCAGACCAGCATCCTCACCCCCAACAGCCACGAAGCCCGGCGGCTGGCGCTGTTCGAATCGGACGAGGAGGACCTCGATCTCGCCGCCTGCGCCAGGCACCTGACCGACCTCGGCTGCGAATACGTGCTCATCACCGGCACCCACGAAGCCACGCCGCGCGTGCTGAACAGCCTGTACAACGCCAACGGCCATGTGCAGACCGACGCCTGGGACCGCCTGCCCGGCAGCTATCACGGTTCCGGCTGCACCCTCGCCTCGGCCATCGCCGCCACTCTGGCCTATGGCCAGGACGTGCCACAGGCGGTACGCGATGCACAGAATTTCACCTACGAAACCCTGAAGGCCGCGTTCCGTCCCGGCATGGGCCAATACATCCCCGAGCGTTTCTTCTGGGCTCAGGATGGGCAGGCGGAAGGCAATGCCTGATCGTCGCCATGCTTGAATTTCCGGGTGGCGTGTATGCCATCACCCCCGAAACCGCAGATACCGAACGCCTGTTGCAGCAAGTCGGGGCGGCCTTGGCGGGCGGCGTGGCCGCGGTGCAGTACCGCGACAAATCAGGCGACGTCGCCCGCCGGCACGAGCAGGCGAGCGAACTGGTCGCGCTATGCCGCCAATTCAGGGTGCCGCTGATCGTCAACGACGACCTGCGCCTGGCCGATTTGACCGACGCCGATGGCGTGCACCTGGGGCGCGACGACGGCAGCCTGCGCGAGGCGCGCATCATCCTCGGCAAAAACAAATTCGTCGGCGCTTCGTGCTACCAGAGCCTCGAACTCGCGCACGCGGCCCAGGCCGCGGGAGCGGATTACATCGCCTTCGGCAGCTTTTTTCCGTCACCCACAAAGCCGGCCGCGCCGCGCGCCAGCCTCGATCTGCTGCGTGAGGCCGCACAGCACATCCACATGCCACTGGTCGCCATCGGCGGCATCACCCTCGCCAATGCGCCACAACTGCTCGACGCCGGTGCCGACTGCCTCGCCGTGCTGTCGGCGCTGTTCGACGCCCCCGACATCCGTGCCAGCGCGCACGACCTGAATCAACTCTTTGAAGTGGAATCGGAACAATGACCCGTAACCAAGAACTTTTCGAACAATCCCAGAAAGTCATCCCCGGCGGCGTGAACTCCCCGGTGCGCGCCTTCAAGAGCGTCGGCGGCACCCCGGTTTTCTTCAGCCGCGCCAAGGGATCGCGCGTGTGGGACGCCGACGGCCGCGAATACATCGACTACGTCGGCTCCTGGGGCCCGGCCATCCTCGGCCACGCCCACCCCGGCACGGTGAAAGCGGTGCAGGACGCCGCCGCCAACGGCCTGTCGTTCGGCGCACCCAGCGAGGCAGAACTGACCATCGCAAAGCGCATCATCGAGCTCGTGCCCAGCATCGAGAAGGTTCGGCTGGTATCAAGCGGCACCGAGGCGACGATGAGCGCGATCCGTCTGGCCAGGGGATTTACGGGACGCAGCAAGTTCATCAAGTTCGAAGGCTGTTACCACGGCCACGCCGACTTCCTGCTGGTGAAGGCCGGCTCCGGCGCGCTCACTTTCGGCAATCCCACCTCGGCCGGGGTGCCGCCGGAAGTCGCGGCGCAGACCCTCGTGCTCGACTACAACGACGTCGCCGGGCTCGAGCGCACCTTCGCCGAGATCGGCAGCGAGATCGCCTGCATCATCGTCGAGCCCTTCGCCGGCAACATGAACCTGGTGAAGCCGACCGCCGAATTCATGGCGGCGATGCGCCGGCTGTGCGATCAGCACGGCGCCCTGCTGATCTTCGACGAAGTGATGACCGGTTTCCGTGTCGACCTCGGCTGTGCGCAGAAACTGCTCGGTATCAAGCCGGATCTCACCACGCTCGGCAAGGTGATCGGCGGCGGCATGCCGGTCGGTGCCTTCGGCGGCCGCGCGGACGTGATGGACGCGCTGGCGCCCACCGGCCCGGTGTACCAGGCGGGCACATTGTCGGGCAATCCGGTCGCGGTGGCAGCCGGCCTGGCGACGCTCGCCGCGATTTCCGAACCCGGCTTCTACGCGACGCTCACTGCCCGTACCGAAAAACTGGTGAAGGGTCTGAACGCCGCGGCGAAGGACGCCGGCGTTACTTTCTGCGCCGACTCGGTCGGCGGCATGTTCGGCCTGTATTTCGCCGCGAAGCCGCCGGCGAGCTTCGCCGAGGTGATGCAGTGCGACAAGGAGAAATTCAACCGCTTCTTCCACGCCATGCTCGACCATGGCATCTACCTTGCACCGTCCGCATTCGAGGCGGGCTTCGTCTCGGCCGCGCATACGGACGCAGACATCGATGCCACCATCGCCGCCGCGCGTGAGGTATTCAAGGCACTATGAACGACGAGTTGTCCCCCGAAGATGAACTGCGCCTCAACGTTCTCTTCAATACCGAGCTCAAGGCCGTCCGCATCGACGAATCGAACATGACGCTGTGGGCGCTGACGCCGCAGGGCGAAGCCAGCGTGCCGCTGAAACCCAACGAGCGTTCCGACCGCTATCTGAAACGAGTGCGCGAACTGCTGTCCGGCCACGCACTCGGCTCGCCCGGCGGCTACCCGGTGCACCTCACCCGCTGGACCCGCCAGTCCCAGGCCGGGCTGTCGACCCAGCACCTGGCGCAGCTGTTATTGATTGCCGAAGAGGAGGCGGTGGTCGCGGTGGTGCACTCGCCCGCGCTCACCGACGAACTGGCGCGCTACGCCTGGTGGTGCATGCCGACCATCGAAAACGCCAGGTTGATGCTGATGCGCGACGTGGTGTGTAAAGGCAGCATGGGCCGCACACTGGCCGAATTCCTGGTCGAGCACCTCGCCTTCCTGCACGAGGACGACGTCGGCATTCTCGACACCGTCGCGGTGATGCTTTACTCCGGCGTGCTCACGGACGCCGAGCGGCTGGCGATGTGGAAACGCGGCAGCAGCCGCAATTCGTATTACGTTCCCTTCCTCGAGCTGCAGCCCGACACGCTGCCGAACCCGCGCACCGAGCGCGCCGACCACGCCAGCGTGCCGCAGTTCGCCGGCAATCCCTACAGTACGATGCTGGAGAAAGCGCTCTCAGGGCAAGGCCAGACCTTCCTCGCCACCACCGCGCTGATTCTCGACCGCCCGGAAATCCAGGAAGTGGTGAACCACACGCTGAACGCACTGGCCAACTGGTGTGCGCCGCTGCGCCAGACGGACGAAGCCGCACGCGCCACAGCGCGCGCGGCGCTGCTCGCCGCCGCGCCGCAATTGGAACCGGACTGCGCCGCACTCGACGTCCTGGCTGCGGTAGATGCCGACACCGTGCGGCCGATCTTCCTCAAGACCACCGCCATCGGCTCGCTGATGCGGCGCAAGATCCAGCCTGTCGTCACCCCTTTGCTCGACGCCATCACGGTATTGCGACGCCAGCCATAAAGCGAGAAGCCCTGCGGGCGCAAGCTCGCAGGGCTTCAGGGGCTGGCAAGCTTACTGGCCGAGTGCCGAGTTGATACTGGCGAGAAACTTGTCC
>DATCTE010000180.1:0-4168 GCA_036568085.1 Thiobacillus sp. | reverse complement strand
GCCAAGCCCGTGCTCAATCGCGCCCAATTCCATACCTCGGTCGCCCAGCTGCGCGATTTGCCCTACAGCCGCGCGGAAATCGCGTTTGCCGGGCGTTCCAATGCAGGAAAATCGAGTGCAATCAATCTGTTAACGCGTAAGAATCGCCTGGCGTTCACATCCAAAACGCCGGGGCGGACACAGCTTATCAACTTTTTCGAGCTGGATGCCGACACCTATCTGGTCGATCTGCCGGGCTATGGTTACGCAAAAGTGCCGCCGGAAGTGAAGGCGAAATGGGAGGGCCTGCTGTCGCGTTACCTGCAGGAGCGTGAGGCGCTGGTAGGCATGGTGCTGATCATGGATGCGCGCCATCCGCTCACGCCGCTGGACCGACAGATGCTCGACTGGTTTACCCCCACCGGCAAGCCCGTACATATCCTGTTGTCAAAAGCCGACAAGTTGTCCAACAGCGAGAAGGCGCTGACGCTGCGTCGCGTCAAGCAGGAGTTGGCCGCACTGGAAGGCGTCACTGTGCAGCTGTTTTCTAGCCTCTCCCGTGCGGGCGCCGAAGAGGCGGCAGCCTTGATCGAAGGCTGGCTTGCCCGGGCGCAGCAGGCGCATCCTCACACAGCTGGGCTGCTTCAATAGCTGGGAAACGCCCACAAAAAAGCCCCGATCAAGGGAGGGATCGGGGCTGAAAAATGCCTTAAGGGGATTAAGGCATCCCGCTCAGGGAGGAGAAGCGGGAGACGATGCAAGACCGTCTGCTCCTAGAGAGCGGGCTCGATCAGAAATAGTTCCGTATCACCCACGAAATTTTGGAGATCTTTGTGAACCTGCCTTTTGGCCAATTCCCCGCCCGTCGGATGCGACGCATGCGTCGCGACGATTTCTCCCGTCGCCTGATGTGTGAGCACACACTTACCCCTAACGATTTTATTTATCCGGTGTTTGTTCTGGATGGCCAGAGCAAGCGCGAGATGGTGGGGTCGATGCCGGGGGTCGAGCGGTTATCAATCGACCTTTTGCTGCCGGTGGCCGAGGAATGCGTGCAACTGGGCATTCCCGCGCTGGCCCTGTTTCCGGTGATCGATGCGGGCCTGAAAACCCTGGGTGCAGAGGAAGCGCTCAATCCGGATGGCCTGGTTCCGCGCACGGTGGCCGCGTTGAAAAAGCGCTTTCCCGAACTCGGCATCATCACGGACATTGCGCTCGACCCTTATACCAGCCACGGTCAGGACGGCCTGCTCGACGCGCAGGGCTACGTGATGAACGATGAAACCGTGGCAGTGTTGGCGCAGCAGGCCGTGGTCCATGCCCAGGCAGGCGCCGACGTGGTGGCGCCCTCCGACATGATGGATGGCCGGGTTGCAGCCCTGCGTACCGCGCTTGAGGGCAAGGGCCACATCCATACCCGGATTCTGGCCTACGCAGCCAAGTATGCGTCCAGTTTTTACGGCCCGTTCCGCGATGCCGTGGGTTCCGCCGCCAACCTGGGCAAGGGAAACAAAACCACCTACCAGATGGACCCGGCCAACAGCGACGAAGCCCTGTGGGAAGTCGGCATGGACCTGCAGGAAGGTGCGGACATGATCATGGTCAAACCGGGCATGCCCTATCTGGATGTCATTCGCCGGGTCAAGGACGCCTACGGCGTGCCGACCTATGCCTATCAGGTCAGCGGCGAATACGCTATGTTGAAGGCTGCGGTACAAAACGGCTGGCTGGATGAGCAGGCCTGCGTGCTGGAGGCCTTGCTGGCCTTCAAGCGCGCAGGGGCGGATGGCGTGTTGACCTATTTCGCACGTGACGCAGCACGCTGGCTGCGCGCACAAACCTAAACTTTCGTGCCGGATGGACCGATAGAAAACAGGTGGGGGAGTGTTTTCCCCGGTATGTCAGGAGCGCAAGGTGACGCTGAGTTTGAGTAAGTTGATCGGGCGTGGCCGGAGCATCGCTGATGATTTTGATAAAACCATCATCAGTTTTGAGTCGCCCTACCGCCTCAAGGATTTGAGTCCGCTGTCCGAGGGCGAGCCGGAAACCCAGGAAGAACGTCTGGGCGAGAAGCTCTTCAAGCTGCGTTTTGCGCAGCAGGACGAGGTGTTCAATCATGCCAGCATGCTGGTGCAGAAGCGTTACGCCTGGCGTGGGTTCCCCAAGGCGCAGCTGAAGAAGTATCCCAATCGCATCACGATCCTGTCGTTCCACCAGGAAAAAATCGTCGGTACCGTCACGGTCGGATACGACTCGGAAGAAGGCATGCTGGCCGATGAAATCTACAAGCCGGAAATCGATGCGCTACGCGCCCAGGGAAAACGGGTCGGCGAACTCAGCAAGCTGGCTATCGACGAAAATATCGGCTCCAAGCAATTGCTCGCAAGCCTCATCCATATTGCCTATCTCTATGGCGTGATCCACGAATGTACCGATGCCATCATCGAGATCGTTCCCCGTCACAAGGCCTTCTACGAAAGAATGCTGGGCTTCAAGCAGATCGGGGAAGAAAAAATGAACAACCGGGTCAATTTCCCGGTGCTGCTGATGCATCTCGAACTGGACTACATGCGGCAAAAAATTGAGGCGCTCGGTGGCCAGGGCAAGGCAGCCAAAGATCGCAGCCTCTACCCGTATTTTTTCTCGGCCCATGACCAGGAAGGCATCCTGGGACGCTTGTTGCGGGAGGAAGCCTGAGCTCGACCGGCGTGCAGGCCTTCAACTACGACGAAGCGTTCAGCCGCAATATCGGCTGGCTCACGCCGAACGAGCAAACCCAGTTGCGCGGCAAGAAAATCGCCATTGCCGGACTGGGCGGAGCCGGCGGCGTGCATTTGCTGACCCTGGCCCGTCTCGGCATCGGGAAATTCCACGTGGCCGACCTCGACGAGTTCGCACTGGTGAATTTCAACCGCCAGGCCGGCGCCAGTTTGAGCAGTCTGGGTCAACCCAAGGCGCAGGTCATGGCCCGGCTGGCGCGCGACATCAATCCAGAACTGGACATCCGTGTGTTTGACGAGGGCGTGCAGCCGCATAACGTGGACGCGTTCCTGGACGGCGTCGACCTGTATGTGGATGGCCTGGATTACTTTGTTTTTTCCGCACGTCGCCTGGTCTATGATGCCTGCCGTGCCCGCGGCATCCCCATCACCTTTGCCGTTCCGCTCGGCATGGGCGCGGCAGTGCTCAATTTCCTGCCGGACGGCCCCAGCTTCGACGACTACTTCCGGTTGCAGGGGGCGCCCGAGGACGAATGGCCGACCCGCTTCCTGGTGGGCCTGGCACCTGCCCTGCTCCACCGCGGTTATCTGGTTTATCCCGAAATCGTCGACTTCAAGACCCAGCGCGTTCCGTCGACCGGCCTCGCGTGCCAGCTATGCGCCGGGATGGCCGGCACCGAAGCCCTCAAAATCCTGCTGGGCCGGGGTAAGGTGCGTGCGGTGCCGCACAGCATGCAGTTCGACGCCTACACCGGCAAGCTGAAACATGTCTGGCGCCCGGGAGGCAATGCCCATCCGCTCCAGCGTCTGGCGATCGCGTACGTCAACTGGCGCCTGTCGCGCGCGCATTCCTGACCCGAATTTCTCGCCTGGCGTGCCCGGCGTGAACCAGGCTTCCGGCGTAGCACAATCCACTACCCCAACGCTCCCTCGCTGGCTGCCGGTCGCAAGATCTTGCCTGTACGATCGGATTGGTGTCGGAATTCTTTACATTTGGCCTCGCCGTGGCCAAGCGGGATTCTCGTAACGCAATGATAGTTATATAGATTTATCAACCTGGCATGGCGCGTGCTTTATGTGGACCAAGGCAAGTAAGGCGAATGCCCAGATCAGAAGTCAACATTCAAAGGAGCGCAAAATGAAATTCAATTTGAAATTGGTGCAAGCAGGTTTGGTTGCCGCTATGGCCACGGCAAGCGCCGGTTCCATGGCGGCCGTGTTTAACCCTTTCCAAGTGACGGAAACCAGTGTGCCGGGTGCTTCACCCAATGTCTTGACTGCCGACAAGATTACCGGCAACTACTCGGAAATAGTTACTTTCAACCCGCTTACCGCAAGCTCGGGTACGTTCGATACTTCCATTAAATGGCAGGCCGGTCAGTTTGTATCGGGTGGTGGAAACACCCCGGTGCCGAACCAGCTTGGCTCCTTTTCCGCGAATCAGTATGGGCTGTATGCCCTGTTGCAGG
>DATCTE010000179.1:0-2939 GCA_036568085.1 Thiobacillus sp. | reverse complement strand
CCTGTCCACTTCGGCCATCTGCGGCTGGCCGAGGAGATGGCCGATGCGCTGGGCCTCGAGCGCGTGCTGTTCATCCCCGCCGGGCAGCCGCCGCACCGCGGGGCCCCGCGCACGGCGGCCACCCACCGGCTGGAAATGGTGCGCCGCGCGATCGCCGGCAACCCGCGTTTTGTGGCGGATGCGCGCGAAGTGCTGCGCCCGCAGCCGAGCTACACGGTCGACACGCTCACCGCCCTGCGCGCCGAACTGGGCGACGCACAGCCACTTTGGCTGTTGCTGGGGGCGGATGCGTTTCTGGGTCTGCCCAGCTGGCACGACTGGCGGCGGCTGTTCGAACTGGCGAATATTGCGGTGGCGGCGCGGCCTGGTGCGCAACTGATGCAGTCCGACGCCATAATGGAGCCTTTGCAAGGCGAAGTGTCGCAACGCTTGGTGGCCGGTAACCGTTCGGCAGCCGGCCCGGCGGGATCGGTGCTGCTGCGGCAAATGACGCCGCTGGACATTTCGGCCACCACGATCCGCGGCATCCTGGCCCGGGGCGGCAGCGCGCGCTATCTGCTGCCCGACGCCGTGCTCGACTATATTCACGAACACCAACTGTACACACCCACATGAACATTGAAGACAAGATCAAGTTAATCGTCGACGCGCTCGAGGACATCAAGGCGCGCGACATCGCCGTGCTCGACACCAGCAAGCTCACCTCGCTGTTCGAACGCATGGTGATCGCCAGCGGCGAATCCAACCGGCAGACCAAGGCGCTGGCCGCCCATGTGCGCGAGAAGGTGAAGGAAGCGGGCGAACACGTCGGCGGCATGGAAGGCGAGGACACCGGCGACTGGGTGCTGCTCGACCTCGGCGACGTGGTGGTGCATGTGATGCAGCCCGCCACGCGCGCGCATTACAATCTGGAAGAGTTATGGGGCGCGGGCGAAGCGGCGCGCGCACGGCACATACAAAAAGATCATTAGGTGAAACTGCACCTGATCGCCGTCGGCCACAAGATGCCGGGCTGGATCAATGCCGGTTACGATGACTATGCGCGGCGGATGTCGCCGGACATGCCGCTGGTGCTCGCCGAGATCAAGCCGGGACATCGGGTAGCGGGGGAGGACGGCGCGCGGGCGCGCCAGCAGGAGGCCGAGCGGATCCTGGCGGCCTTGCCTGCCGGTTGTGTGCCGGTCGTGCTCGACGAGCGCGGCACCCAGGCGACCACGCGCGAACTCGCGGCATGGCTGCAGGGCTGGATGGCGGAGGGCGTGTCGCCGGCATTTGTCATCGGTGGCGCCGATGGGTTGGACGACAGCGTCAAGGCGCGTGCCGCCAGGGTGCTGGGGCTGTCGAAACTGACCCTGCCGCATGCGCTGGCACGGGTAATGCTGGCCGAGCAGTTATATCGTGCCGTATGCATCATCAAGGGGCATCCCTACCATCGGGATTGAGAGGGAATAACGAAAATATGCTGGTCGACAAACGGATTTATCTGGCGTCCCAATCGCCGCGGCGGCGCGAGCTTCTGAAGCAGATCGGGGTGGCCTTCGACGTGCTGGCACTGCGCGCCGTGGCCGGCCGCATGGACGTCATCGAGGTTCCGCATGCCGGCGAGGCGGCACCCGACTTCGCCCAGCGCATGGCGGGCGAAAAGGCCGCCTGCGGCTGGCGTGCGGTGGATGCGCGCCGCCTGCTGCGCTTTCCGGTGCTGGGTGCGGACACGGTGGTCGAACTCGACGGCGCCATTCTCGGCAAGCCGGCCGATCGCACCGAGGCCGAGGCCATGCTGAGGCGTTTGTCCGGACGCGAGCACCAGGTGCACACCGCCGTGGCGGTACAGCATGAGGCCCGCCTGGAACTGCGCCTGTCTTCCAGCCGGGTCAGGCTGGCTGAGCTTGACGCGGCCAGCATCGCGCGCTACCTGGAAACCGGCGAATACCTTGGCAAGGCCGGCGCGTATGGCATCCAGGGACGCGCCGGCGCGTTCGTCGAACACATCGACGGCAGCTACAGCGGCATCATGGGTCTGCCGTTATATGACACAGCCGTTTTGTTGAGGGCCTTCGGTCTCGTCGTCTGAGGATATTTAGCCGACCCCTTTCCTAAATCAAAACTGAAGCGTCGCCCGGCCTTGCCGATTGGCAGGCTGCTTGCGGCCCGCCTTGATGTCAGCGGGTATTCGCGTCAGTTTTGATTTAGAAATGGATGAAGTATCTGCCATGAGCGAAGAAATCCTCGTCAACGTCACGCCGCAGGAAACGCGTGTCGCCGTGCTGCATCTGGGGGCGGTGCAGGAACTGCACATCGAGCGCGCCAAGTGTCGCGGTCTGGTGAGCAACATCTACATGGGCCGCGTGGTGCGCGTGCTGCCGGGGATGCAATCGGCCTTCATCGACATCGGCCTCGAGCGCGCGGCCTTCCTGCACGTCGCCGACATCTGGGAGGAACGCCACAACGGTGACCCGGAGCGTCCGATCGAGCAGGTTCTGCACGAAGGTCAGAGCCTGATGGTGCAGGTGATCAAGGATCCGATCGGCACCAAGGGCGCGCGGCTGTCCACGCAGATCAGCTTTGCCGGACGCTATCTGGTGTATCTGCCGCAGGAAACCCACATCGGCATCTCGCAGAAGATCGAGGGCGAGGAGGAGCGCGAGCACCTGCGCCAGAAACTGCACCAGCTGATGCCCCCCGACGCGACCGGCGGCTTCATCGTGCGCACCATGGCGGAGACCGCCGAGGACGTCGAGATGCAGGCTGACATCGACTACCTGCGGCGGCTGTGGAGCAGCATCCAGTCGCGCGGGAACTGTGTCGTGCCGTGCCTGCTGTACCAGGACCTCGACCTGTCACTGCGCGTGCTGCGCGACTTCGTCAACCGCGAAACCAGCCGCATCCTGATCGACTCGCGCGAGACCTATCAGCGCATGGCCGAGTTCACGCAGAACTAC
>DATCTE010000178.1:0-3895 GCA_036568085.1 Thiobacillus sp. | reverse complement strand
CGCGATTCGGGCAAAAGTTCGCCAGCCATGGCCCGAGACGCTTAAACAGCGAGGCCGGGAGTTCGTGCTGAGGTGGTGCGAATCATCTCTGGCCATTCGCGAGGCGCTGTGCGACGTGGAGCAGCGTGACCCGACAACAGCCGGAATGGTGGTCATAACACCCTTGGCAACGCATGAGCTTGCCGAGGATATCTCGGCACGCTTGGCACGGGCGCGGGTGTTTCAGCCCGAAGGCTGGGACATCGTCCGCCAACTGTTCCAGGCCAAGGAGACCGACGCGCGGCTGGGTCACTTCGTCTGGATGCCGCAGTGTCTGATCGACGGAGCGGCGCAAGGTCCGTACCCGCCTGTGGCCAACGGCTTTCTCGGCCTGGAGACAGCCTGGCAGGAAGTGCTGCAGCGGTTCCTCCAGATTCCTGAAGCCCGCCCGGACTCGGTGTCATTGCTGACATGGTCCATGACAGCCGGCGCCGATGCCACGCTGGACCAGCTGCCCGCGGCTGCCAGAGCGGACGTCATGAGTTGGCTTGCAGAAAGTGCGGGTAGTGCTGGCGAAATGGTCCTTGGCTGCGTTGAGACGGGTCGAACGGGCGACGCTTTGCCACTGGGGGTAGTCTGCGGCGTGGTGTTCGCGCCGGAAGGCGAAGGACAGGCGGCGCTGGGTCAGGCTGCCATCCGACTCGAGCGGTTCGTCAACGATAAGCATATTGGTGCGCCGGAAGGGCAGGCCTGGGCGCGCGCCGCGAAGCAGGTCGTGAAAGCGGCCGGGATCGAGGCGACGCGCGTCATGCTCGATCGGGCAGATGCGCTGCTGCGGGATCTGCGCATCGCCGAGTTCGCGCACTTGAGCGATCTGCTTCCTGCTGCACTGGACCAGCGGATGCAGGAATTCGCACTCGCCCTGTCGGCGCATGTGGCCGAATCTACCGAGGCTAACCTTGCGCAGGTGGAGCTGCATGCCGACCGCGCGCTCAGTCATAACTTGATGGCGGCCCAACCGCCGCGTGCGGAGCGCGTGGAGATGGCACGTCGTCTCTCACGCTGGTTGCTGACCGCGCCCGGATCTGTGGCATCGCTACAGAGTGCCGTAACTTGGCAGTCGGACGAAGGCGCGTTCGTGGACTGGGCGCGTTTTCGACTGCTTGGCGGCGACGAGATTCCGGAGCTTTCACACGCCTACGGCGCTTGCCGCGAGACAGTTATTGCCCGGCGAAACAAGTTCGCCAAGCCGTTAGCCGAGGCATTGATCGAATGGAATGCAAACAAGCCGTCCATCGACGGGCGCCTCGTGCCGGTCGAGGCCGTACTCGAACACGTGCTGGCGCCGATCGCTGCCGCGTGTCCGACGTTGCTGCTGGTGATGGACGGGTTGAGCGTCAGCATCTTTCGCGAACTGTTCGCACGTAGTGCGAGCCATGGCTGGGCCGAGATGGTGCCAAGCGACATCGGCCAGCCACTGGTCGGCGTGGCGGCGCTGCCCACGGTCACCGAGGTGAGCCGTGCCAGCCTGCTCTGTGGGCGGCTCACGCTGGGCGCTGCCGGGCACGAAAGAACGGGATTCGCGTCGCATCCGGCGCTGCTGACCCACAGCCGTGCCGGAGTACCGCCACGGTTGTTCCACAAGGGTGACCTTGCCGATGCGACCAACCTGGCGCCCGAGGTGCGTGCAGCGATCGCGGATCCTCATCAACGCGTAATCGGCGTGGTTTACAACGCGATCGACGACCATCTGAGCGGACCCGATCAGCTGCATCAGCGCTGGACGCTCGAAGATCTGCGGCTGCTCCTGCCTCTATTGCGCGAGGCGCGGGAAGCAAGACGCGCCGTGTTGATCACCGCCGACCATGGACACTTGCTGGAGGACGGCACCACCCAACTGGCAGGCGGCGGCGAAAGCGACCGCTGGCGCCAGGGCACTGATAGCCGCCCACCGCATGAGCTAGCGGTAAGTGGTGGTCGCGTGATGACAAGTGATGGGTCGAACACCGTAGTATGCCTGTGGGGCGAAAGCACACGGTACGGCGGGCGCAAGAACGGGTACCACGGTGGCCTGTCGCCTCAGGAGGTTACGGTGCCGCTCGCGGTAATGGTGCCTTTGGGCATGAACCTTCCTGGATGGACACAGGCACCGCCTTCGCAGCCCGAGTGGTGGGAACTGGCGCCGATCTCGAAGTTGACGGCCGAGAAGCCCGCTAGTGCGCCACCGGTGCGGCCCGCTAGACGCAAACCGAGGCTGCAAGTCGGTCAGACACAACTGTTCGATCCGACCGAGTTACCGCCCACGACGGCACCCATCGGCCCTGACTGGATCAGTGCCTTGCTGAGCGGTGCCATCTACGTGTCGCAACGGCAACTGGCTGCGCGGGTTGCGCTGCCTGACGAGACGATGAGAGCGCTGTTGACCGCGTTGTCCGAGCGCGGCGGGAAGCTGTCGCGAGCTGCACTCGCCCAACGGCTCTCGCTTCCTGAGATCCGCCTCGGCGGCATGCTGAGCGCAGTTAGGCGGATGTTGAATGTGGACCAGGCCCCGGTGCTGGTCATCGACGAGGCTGCTGGGACCGTGGAACTGAACATCGCGCTGCTGCAGCAGCAGTTCCGTGTCGGCGGCCAAGGAGGTCAAGGATGATCAGCGTCGCGCGGCGGGAAGACATCGTCGGGGCGCTGCGTCGCGGCACAGTGCCGAGCAGCGGCTTAGACGTGCTTGCGGTGGGTATCGAATCGTTTGCGCCTACCCTGGACGAGGAACTTGCTGCGGTCGCCGCCGGCCGCGGCGGATTCAAGGCGGTACGCGGTGAGTACGGCACGGGCAAAACATTTTTCGGGCGCTGGCTGCAGGAGCGGGCGCGAGCCCGTGGCTTTGCCGCGACCGAAGTCCAGATCAACGAGACCGAAACGCCACTGCATCGGCTGGAAACCGTCTACCGCCGGCTGGTCGAACATCTGGGGACGGCAGATACGGCCACCGGTGCCTTCCGTGGGGTGATCGACGCCTGGTTCTACGCGCTCGAGCAGGATGTTCTGGCGGATCCATCGGTAGACCCCAATGATGCCGAGGGTCTGCTGTCGCACACCGAAGCGTTGATGGAGGCGCGCTTGGCCGCTGTCAGCAAAACCGCGCCGGCCTTCTCGGCTGTGCTTCGGACATACCGACGCGCTTTGGCGGCTGGCGATGGCATGTTGGCCGATGGCCTGATCAGCTGGCTGGCAGGGCAGCCGAACGTGGCGGCAAGCGTTAAACGTGCAGCCGGAATCAAGGGCGACCTCGATCATTTTGGCGCCGCAAACTTCCTGGCAGGCCTGCTCCCCATCCTGCGCGATAGCGGCTACCCTGGGTTAGTGTTGGTCCTGGACGAGGTGGAAACGCTGCAGCGGATGCGAACCGATACGCGTGAGAAAGGTCTGAACGCGCTCAGGCAATGGATTGATGAGATCGACGCAGGGCGATACCCTGGCCTCTACCTGGTAGTCACCGGAACGCCTGCGTTTTTTGATGGTCCTCAGGGCGTGCAGCGCCTCGCGCCACTGGCCCAACGCTTGCACGTCGACTTCGGAACCGACCGTCGTTTCGACAACCCTCGTGGGGTTCAGATCCGCCTGGCCCCCTTCGATCATACTGCCCTGCTCGCGGTGGGACGTCGCGTTCGCGATATCTATGCCGAAGGCCGCCCCCGTGAACAGCGCCTGCGCAGTGTTGTGGACGACAGCTACCTCGACACGCTCGCCCGAGCGGTCGCCGGTGGCCTCGGTGGCAAGATCGGCGTGGCGCCTCGGCTGTTCTTGAAGAAGCTTGTCTCCGACATTCTGGATCGCGTGGAGCTGCACGAGGACTTCGATCCGCGCCGGCACTACAACCTGACGCTGGCGGAAAGCGAGATGTCGGTGGTCGAACGTGCGG
>DATCTE010000177.1:0-2194 GCA_036568085.1 Thiobacillus sp. | reverse complement strand
CGCCGAGCAGCCGGCAGAACAGCTCGTCGAGGCGCTCGGAGTCCCAGTCGCCGTCCATGTAGGCCTCGCCGAAACCGAGCGACCCCTTCGTCAGGACGAGCCGATAGACACGCTCATCGAGCACCTGGATATCCCAGGGGGCATCGCCGTTGATCGAAATTCCCGCTTCGGCTGCGAGGTTCCGAATGACAGCGGGTGGTTCCTGCCGCACCGGCCGATTCCTGGCAGGCACCAAAGTCAAGACTTCTTCCCTTTGCATCGAGGCCCTCCCTTTTCAAGAAATTGAGGCGCCCAGAATATGTATTTGAAATGTATTTTTCAAACGAAGTTTTCAGGTACTACATATCGATTTTATCGATATGTATAACGCATTCAACATGAAAATCGAATAGTTCGGCGCTGATTTGAATCACCCCTACGCCATCCATTACCTTGCATCAGGACCACGAAACGTGTGGTTCCGGCGCCGTGGCGGTAGGTGGCGTATCCCGGGAAGGGAAGGGTAGGCATGGCGTGCCGACACGAGGAAATCGCCCGACAGGCGTTGCGTCGTCAACGTCGACGCGCGGGTAGGCATAAGGCCGCTGTCAGGGTAAAACTGTCGAGGCCAGGCGGCGGCCTAGCCGAACACGTATTTAATCCCCACCGCTTGCCAGTGCGCCGCCTCCTCATCCAGCGCACGCTGGGTAAGCGGGCGGCGTTCCAGCCAGCCTTCGGGCAGGGTCAGGCGGAAGCGCTTGCTGCTCGCCTCCACCTTGACGTCGGGCAGGCGCGGTTCGGCGCGGTTGCGGCAGAGGATGACCGCCTGCCGCAACAGCCATACCAGCATGCGGTCGTTGTCCGGCACCATGCCGGATGCGAAGGCCGGCAGCTTCGTCAGGGCGCCGCGCTGGGCGCGTGCCAGCAGGGCCAGACGCGCCTGGTCGGTACGCGAGAAGCCGGGCATGTCGGCATTTTCCAGGATGTAGCCGGAATGCCGGTGGTAGCCGCCGTGCGACACCATGAGCCCGATTTCGTGCAGGCGTGCGGCCCAGTCCAGAAAGCGCATGTCGTTTTCATCGCTGCCGCCGCTGGCGGCCAGCAGCTTCATCGCCACCTGATTGACGCGCGCCGCCTGGCGGGTGTCGATGTGATAGCGGCGCATGAATTCGTCCACCGTCGCCTCGCGCATGTCGTGCTGGTGGAAGCGCCCCAGTAGATCGTAGAGGATGCCCTCGCGCATGGCGGTCTCGGCGACGTCCATCTGCTCGATTTCAAGCTCGGCGAACAGGCCGGCCATGATGGCGAAGCCGCCGGCGATGACCGGACGGCGGTCGCGCGTCAGACCGGGCAGTTCGAGCGCGTCGAGTTGCCCGGCCCTGATGAACTGGGCGCGCAGCTGGGCGAGTCCGTCGGCGGTGATGCCGTGCGCCGACCAGCCGCACTGTTCGAGGATTTCGCGCAAGGCGCGTGCGGTACCGCTGGAGCCCACCGCCTGCTGCCAGTTGCCGCGGGAAAATTCTTTCGCGATGCGCTCGACCTCGACGCGGGCCGCCGTCTCGGCGGCCTTCAACGCGGCCTTGTCGACGACGCCGCCGGCGAAGTAGCGCTGCGAGAAGTTCACGCAGCCCATGTGCAGGCTTTCGCGCTCGTGCGGTTTCAGCCCATGGCCGATGATGAATTCGGTGGAGCCGCCGCCGATGTCGACGACCAGACGGCGGTCGGGCGAGGCCGGCAGCGAATGGGCGACGCCCAGATAGATGAGGCGCGCTTCCTCGCGCCCGGCGACGATCTCGATCGGATGCCCGAGTGCGGCTTCGGCCTTGGGAATGAATTCGCCGGCATTCTTGGCGACGCGCAGCGCCGAGGTGCCGACGCAGCGGATCGCTTCCGGCGACAGGCCGCGCAGGCGTTCACCGAAGCGCTGCAGGCAGGCCAGCGCGCGTTCCTGGGCCGCCTCGTCGAGCCGCTTGTCGTCACCGAGCCCGCCAGCCAGACGCACGGTTTCCTTCAGCGAGTCGAGCGGATAGAGCTGGTCGCCGGCGACCCGCGCCACTTCCAGGCGGAAGGAGTTGGATCCGAGGTCGACGGCGGCGAGGGTGTCGTAGGTTTTCATGCGGCTTTGCCGAAAAAGAGGTAGGCCATGCCGATGGCGGCGAGGATGCCGGTGACGTCGGCGATCAGCCCGCAGGTGACGGCGTGGCGCACGCGCTTG
>DATCTE010000176.1:0-2690 GCA_036568085.1 Thiobacillus sp. | reverse complement strand
ATCGACCTCGAGCGCGAGCGCATTTCGCTCGGCATCAAGCAGCTCGAAGGCGATCCGCTGACCAGCTATGCGTCGGGCCACGAGAAGGGCAGCATCGTCAAGGGCACCATCAAGACCGTGGAAGCCAAGGGCGCCACCGTGCAGCTGGACAGCGACATGGAAGGCTACCTGCGCGCATCCGAAGTCTCGCGTGACCGCGTCGAAGACATGCGCAGCCACTACAAGGAAGGCGACGAGATCGAAGCCATGATCATCAACGTGGATCGCAAGAACCGCGTGATCAACCTGTCGATCAAGGCCAAGGACATGACCGAGCAGGATGCGGCGATGAAGAAATTCTCGGCCGAGTCCGCAGCGGCTGCCAGCGGCTCGACCAACCTCGGCGCGCTGCTGAAAGCCAAGCTCGACAACAAGAACGCCGAGTAATCCATGACCAAGTCCGAGCTGATTGCTCAACTGGCGGCGCGGCATTCGCAATTTTCGGTTGCGGATATCGAGATGGCGGTGAAAACGATCCTCGACGCGCTGGCGAAAAACCTGTCGCGCGGGGAGCGTATCGAAATCCGTGGTTTCGGCAGCTTCAGTCTGAGCTTTCGACCCGCCCGTCTCGGGCGCAATCCCAAGTCCGGCGAGCGCGTGCAGGTGCCGGCGAAGTATGTGCCGCACTTCAAGGCGGGCAAGGAGTTGCGCGACCGGGTGGATTTTCCGCTTTAAGCTTCAAGTTGGTCCAAGTCAGTGAAAACGGCGCATTTTGCGCCGTTTTCTTTTTCTATTGCCCCTGCAAAGGTAGAATGGACGCCAATCACACGCGATCATTCATGAAAAATCTCACACGATACCTGGGGCTGGCGCTCAAACTGCTGGTGTTCCTGCTGGTGCTGGGTTTTGCCCTGAAAAACAGCCATACGGCGACTTTCTATTCCTATCTCGGCTACGTGTGGCAGGCGCCGCTGATCGTCATGCTGGGGCTGGCGTTCATCCTCGGCGCGCTGACCGGGATGCTCGCCCTGCTGCCTACCCTGTTCCGCCTGCGCCGCGAAGTCGCGCGCAGGCCGCAGGCGGGCGAGACGGATACGATCACGCAGACCACCGACATGCCAGCCGTCTGACTACCCTCCTGGAAACCACAGTTGACCGCTCATGACTTCATGGAATGCAGAATGAACTCAGGCCTTTTCGCTTTCGGTCAGATTCGCCGGCATGGCAAGTCCGCTACGCACCCGCTGGCACGCCAGGTCATGCGCCTGCCTTTGTCGCTCGTCGTTGCAGGCACCGGCCTGCTGCCTCCTCGCTTCGCGGCATCCGCCCGCCCTGACGCACCATCGGGTGCGTCCAACTGCGGTTTCTAGGATCATGGAATTTGAATTCTGGTGGCTGCTCGTATTTCCCCTGTTTTTTGCGCTCGGCTGGCTGGCTGCGCGGGTCGACATTCGTCAGGTGGTGACCGAGTCGCGCGCGCTGCCCAATTCGTATTTCCGTGGACTGAACTTCCTCCTCAACGAGCAACCCGACAAGGCGATCGAAGCCTTCCTGGAAGTCGTCAAGCTCGAACCCGAAACCATCGACCTGCACTTTGCGCTGGGCGGCCTGTTCCGCCGCCGCGGCGAGCTTGATCGCGCCATCCGCATGCACGAGAACCTGCTGGAACGCGAAGGCCTGGTCGAGGAACAGCGCCTGCGCGCCATGAGCGAACTGGGGCAGGACTACCTGAAGGCCGGCCTGCTCGATCGCGCCGAACAGGTGTTCGGCAAACTGCTGGAGACCTCGCAACATGGCCTGGCGCGCACCTACCTGCTTGAAATCTACGTGCAGGAGAAGGACTGGCAAAAAGCCATCGACGCTGCGCACGTGCTGGAAAAGGACACCAGCAAGCCGCTCAACGCCGACATCGCCCACTTCCATTGCGAACTGGCGCTGCTCGAATCGGCCCGGGGCAATTCCGACGCTGCCGTCGCCCATCTGCAGCAGGCGCTGTCCAGCAACCGCCAGTCGGTGCGCGCCAACCTGATGGCGGGGGACCTCGATGCGGCTGCGGGGCGGCACGAGGCCGCCATTGCAAACTGGCGTCTGGTCGAAACCCAAAGCGCCGCGCACATGGCGCTGGTGGTGGATCGCGTGCTCGGCAGTTATCGCCAGTTGGGGCGGCTGGAAGAAGGGGTGCAGTGGCTGCGTGCACTGTATGCCCGGCAGCCGTCGCCGGACGTGTTCAACGCGCTGTATCTGGCGGTATCCGAAATCGAAGGCGCAACTGCAGCCAGCCAGCTTGCGCGCGAGGAACTGCGGCGCAATCCCAGCCTGCGCACGCTGGACCGCCTGCTCGAGGCCGAACTCGTCAACGCGGAGCCGGACGCGCGCGAACTGTTGCAGGTGGAAAAAACCCTGGTGGCGTCGCACAGCCAGCGCATGATGCGCTACCAGTGCGGCAGCTGCGGCTTCAAGGCCAAGCAGTTCTTCTGGCGTTGTCCGGCCTGTGGGCGCTGGGACAGCTTCGATCCGGAACGGCGCGAAGGCGAAGCGTGAGTGGGGAGCAGTAAGTGGTGAGTGGAAGGGATGGGGTGAATTCGACCAAGATCATTGTGGCGCTGGACTATGCCGATGCGGCGTCGGCGCTGGCGCTGGTGGACCGGCTCGATCCGGCGCTGTGCCGGCTGAAGGTGGGCAAGGAATTGTTCACCGTGGCAGGGTCGGAA
>DATCTE010000175.1:0-3130 GCA_036568085.1 Thiobacillus sp. | reverse complement strand
GCATCATAGACGAGGGGGATGGTCTTCTTCAGCGGCGAGAACACCTGGTTGCCCTGGGGTTCGTCGTTCTTGATGAAGTCGCCGCCCAGCCAGAACTGGTAGGCCGCATTGGCGAAAGGCTCGGGACGCAGGCCCAGCTTCGGCTTGATGATGGTGCCGGCGATATAGCCGCCGTTCTGGATCGGACGACCCAGGATGCGCCACATGTCGGAGATGTCCTTGGAGGGACCGTCGAACAGCTGGATGGCGCGCTCGGGGAAATAGATGTCGATCATCTTGGCGTGTTCGATGTCGCCCATGCCCTGGTTGTTGCCGATGGCAAGCGTCAGGAAGGAAACGATCATCATGCGGCCGTCGGTGACGTTGCGGTCGAACAGGTCCAGCGGATAGGCGATCCGCATGTCTTCGGTGGCTTCGTCGATCAGGTACACCAGCGCGTCGACGCCCTTGGTGAACTCGTCGGTGGTGGACACTTCGACGTTGGTGCCGGTCGAGGATTCGGCGGCGAAGTGGGCGGCGGCTTCCAGATAACCGTGGCCCGACTTGGGCTTCATCTTGTAGGCGACGAGGATGTGCTTGCCACCCTTGATCAGGTCTTCCTCTTTCAGGCTGAGGTCGGCATAACGTGCGGATTGATCCATTGCTTGGCTCCTGCGGTAGATAAACAAGGCTTCAGGAGCAAAACCCCTGAACACGACAGGGGTGGACTATACGCAGCCGCTTATATAATGAATATTAAATTGTTATGATAAAAACTATATCATTAGGCTTATACATCCATGCGCCGACTGACGCTGCGGCAATTCAGGGTTTTTGAAGCGGTCGCCCGCCATCTCTCTTTTTCGCGGGCGGCCGAGGAACTGCATCTGTCGCAGCCCGCCGTCTCCATGCAGGTGAAGGGGATCGAGGCCATCCTGGGCGTCCCGCTCACCGAACAGCTGGGGAAAAAGACCTTCCTCACCGACGCCGGCCTCGAAGTGCTGCACGCCAGCCAGGCGATCACCGCCCGCCTCGACGACCTGCAGCACAATCTTGCACAGCTGCGGAGCGTCGACACGGGCCGTCTCAACATGGCCGCGACTTCGACGGTGAACGCCGTCGCCACCGATATCCTCGCCCGCTTCCGCGGCCGCCATCCCGGGGTGGCGATCCATCTGGACGTCTCCAACCGTGCGGCCGTGCTGGACCAACTGGTCGGCAACCGCATCGACCTCGCCATCATGGGCCAGGTGCCGGACGGGCTCGGCCTGGAAGCCACCCGCTTCATGGACAACCCGCTGGTGGTCATTGCCCCGCCCGACCACCCGTTGGTTGGCAAAAAGAAAATTTCCGTGCGCGACCTGGCGTCCGAATCCTTCCTGGTGCGCGAAGCGGGTTCCGGCACCCGCGGCGCGATGGAGCGCTTCTTCGCCGCCCGCGGGCTGGAAATCCGTAGCAGCATGGAAATGAGCAGCAACGAAGCCATCAAGCAGGCGGTGCAGGCCGGCCTCGGCCTCGGCATCCTGTCGCTGCAGACGCTGGAGATGGAACTGGCGCTCAAACGGCTGGCGGTGCTCGCGGTCGAGGGCTTTCCCATCATGCGCCACTGGTACGTCGTCCATCGCGCAGACAAGCGGCTGTCGCCGGCGGCGCAGGCATTCAAGGATTTCGTGCTGGAACCGGCGCGCGCAACGCGCTGACCCTCCAGTGCGAGGGTCAGCGCCCAGGCCGGGCTCGGAGTATTCTTCGCGTTCATCGCCCTCTGGCAGAGGGACACCCTGCTCGGGCGGGCTTGTTCGTTTTTCATGTGAGGACTTTATGGAACCCGTTGCTCAACCCCTGAAGCGCTGCGGATGCGGCAGCCCCACCGACAAATGCCCGGACCTGCCGCGCACGATCCAGCCTGCGGACCTGAACCCCGATACCACGCTGGTGTTCGACGTGCGGCGCGAGGCCGACTACGCCGCGTCCAGTGAAATCATTCCCGGGGCGATGTGGAAAAACCCGGACAAGATCGACGCCTGGATCGGCGCCCTGCCGCTCACGCAGGACGTGGTGATCTACTGCGTGCGTGGCGGCGCGGTGTCGAACAGCGTGGTCGACCGGCTGCAGGCCGCGGGCGTCAAGGCGCGCTTCATCGAGGGCGGCCTCGAGGCATACAAGGCGGCAGGCGGGAAAATCGCCCGCAAATAAGGGCAGTTGATAGGGGCGATCGGCGCCTCGCCCTGCCCGGCCCCGCGCACGCTTTCAGGTCAGCGCGCAGCGGGTCCCGTTCTTGCTAATTCCTCCTTGTGCGATCGATTTTGTCGCGAATGCCACAGAGGAATCCATGCCGCTTTTCGACTTTGTCTGCAAGACGTGCGGCAGCAGCTTCGAGCTGCTGGTGCGCGGATCGAGTGCGCCGGTCTGCCCCGAATGCGGCAGCGCCGCGCTGGAAAAACAGGTGTCGCTGCCGGCGCAGCCGGGCAAGACCGCGGGGATCGTCGCCAGTGCGCGCCAGCAGGCGGCCCGCGAAGGGCACTTCAGCAACTACGCGCCGTCGGAACGCCCCCGCCGCAAATGACAGCCGCCCGCGCCCTGCATACCCTCCCGCCTGCTTTGTCGGGTTTTGTCGCAAACCCGACAAGGCGGGCGGTCGTGTCGCCGGAAGGCTGCCCATGCTGAACGCCTCGCTGTTGTCCATCATCGAGGACGCGGGGGTCGCCGTGCTGACGCTGACCGAGGGCCTGGATGAGGACGAATTTCTCGCGTCCCGCCTCACCCGCGCGGAAACGGCACGCCAGCTCCGCAGCATGAGCGACGCGGCCGCCAACCTGCCGCCGCAGGTCCATACCCTGCTTGCCGAGGTCGACTGGGACGGCTGGCAGACCGTCGCGCAGCAGATCGACGCCGGCGGCGCGGCAGAGCGGGAAGCGCTGTGGTTCGCCGTGCGCTCGCTGGCGCCGGCCACGCTGATGTGGCTGCGCGTGTACCGCAAGAGCCTGCCGGAAATCTTCGAATGCAAGCCGGAGTCCGACGCGTATCGGGGCACGCCATGAACCTGCAGATCGACCGCCCCCACCTCGAGGCCATGATCGCGGCGTTTCCGCGCCTGGCGCCGCTCCAGGACCAGCTGCGCTTCGGCAGCAAGGTGACCCTGCCGTTCCAGCAG
>DATCTE010000174.1:0-2844 GCA_036568085.1 Thiobacillus sp. | reverse complement strand
AGACCGGCCAGCATGGTCATCCAGGTGGCGGTTTCCGGTACCGGCTGTGCCACGGGATTGACCGTCAGGGACTGCAGCCTGGCCAGGTCTGCCCATTTGTCCTTGTTGGTGGCACTGGCGGCGATCGCCAGCCAGTCGTAGGACCCGGTGTAGGCAGCCAGGCTGACGCTCTTGATGTCGTTCACCTTGCTGGTGTTGCTGTAGGTCGTCGCCGTCCCGCCCAGCAGGCTGGCCTTGAGGCCGGCCGGGCTGAAGGTGCCGGTGCCGGCCCACAGGCTGAGGTCGGAATCGCCGCCATATTGCTGCAGGGTCAGCGTCTGCAGGCTGATGGCCTGGGAAAACGTGAGCAGGATCAGGTCGTCCGCGTTCGTGTTGCCCAGCGCATTGGCGTTGCCCGTGCAACTCACCCCTTCGCGGCTGTTGCACACACCCAGGCCCGCACCCGACGTCAGGGTCAGCGCGGCCGTCGCAAATTTCTTGCCGATTCCCGTGCTGCCCCAGGCGCTGGCCGTGAGCGTCACGCCACCGGCTGTGGAGGTGTAGCTGTTGCCCAGGGCGGCGGCGGAGACGCTCCCCGAGGTGAAGGAGAAATCGATGGCGTGCGCCTGGGCGGAAACCAGGGCGAAACCGAGGGCGGTGGCGAAGCGATTGAAAGCGGTCATGTCTGCTCCTGTCATTCAGGTGGCGTCAGGTTATTGGGCCTGACAGCCGGGTTTAGCCTGGAATGGAGCAATATGCGTGCCTCACAGTGGCTGATTCGCTGTAATGCTTTGAATTAAAAGTAAATAACTTTGGATGTGCGTTGGCGGCAGGTCCGCCGCACAACGGATTTCACATGCCGGAATGACGGAATTCAGTCAGTGCCGCCGACAAGCTGGTCCGAGCGGGTGAAGGTCCAGGTGCGGGTAATCGACAGGATGTCGGCTTTTTTGCGCATCTCGTCGGGGAAGGGCGCGTAGGGCGCGGCGAGCTGGACGATCTTGATCGCGGCGGCGTCGAGGATCTTGGAGCCGGACGATCGATCGATGTCGACGTTCTCGATACGGCCGTCGGAATAGATCGATACGGTCAGCCGCAGGCTGCCGTAGATGCCCTGGCGGCGCGCCGCTTCGGGATAGTTGACGTTGCCGATACGCTCGACCTTGGTGACCCAGTCCTCGACGTAGCGCGCAAACGCGTATTCGCGCACGTTGGCGCCGACGAACGCACGCTTGGGGCGTTTCTGGTATTCGTCCCATTGCTGCGAGATGCGCGCCTGCAGTTGCGCCATTTCGCGTGCCTGCTCGTTGAGCTGGCTGGCGTCGAGGGTGGGCTGGGGCGGGGCCGGCGTCGCCGCAGGCGGCGGGGTCTGCAACTGGCCGTCGGTTTTCAGCTGGCTCAGCAGGGTCTTGGCCTGCTGTTCGAGTGCAGACACCTTGGCCTGCAGCGCGGCTTCATCGTTCCCGGTCTGGGTTCGGGCACTGGCGGGGAGCGGGCTTTTCAGCCTGCGGTCCTCGTCGGTGTTGCCGCCCCCCGCCAGATTCACCTGCGCCAGCGCGTCGGGGTTGAGCGGCGATTCCGCGGTCTTGGCGTTGACCAGCACCACTTCCATCGGCAGGTTGGGGTCCTCGAACAGGTGCGGGTTGACGTGCACGAACTGGGTCGACAGCACCATGCCGTGCACCGCCGCCGACGCCAGCAGGGCCAGCGCCATGCGCGTGCCCTGCTTGGAAGGGGCGGCGAGAGTGGGGGACGGGGCAGGGGCAGACACCATGGGGACCGGATGTGGGGGCAGGCCTGATTTTACGGAAGCGCGGCGCTGCTGTCAGGCGGTGTTTCCAGCGTCTCCCGATATTCGGCATGAAAGCTGATGTCGAGCAGGTCGATATTGGAAATCGCGAGCAGCACCTTGGATCCCGGCGCAACGCCCGCCACCGAGGGCGCACGCGTCACCATCGGCAGGTTGTCGAAGCGCACCAGGTCTTCGCGGATCACGCTGGCGGCGACTTCATGGACATTTTCCTGGATCAGCCAGCGCAGCATCCAGTAACGCTCCAGCCGCCGCTGGAATTCATTGTAGGCGTCGTACGCCAGTTCGAAATCGCGTACCGTCGAAAACAGTTGCTCGCTCCGCGGGGGGTACACCGGATCGGTCCCCTGCACGATGCTGATCAGCTGGCGCTGGTTAACGAGGTCGACGTAGCGCCGCAAGGGCGACGACGACCACGCGTACTGGTCGACGCCCAGCCCGACGTGGGGATCGGGCGAAGTCGTCATGCGCGTCTTGCCGTTGGCCTGCGCGCGGTAGATGCCCGGCACCCGCTTTTCCGCCAGCCAGCCGCCCCAGTGCGCATTGGCGAAGATCATCAGCTCCGACACGACCTTGTCGATCGGGCTGCCGCGCTTGCGCGGCACGATGCTGATGCGGTCATTGTCGACCTTGAAGTTGTAATCGACGCGGTCGAGCGTGTCGGCCTTGCCGCGCCCGGCTTCCAGCACGGCGGCGAAGTCGCGCAGCCATTCCAGTTCGCGGCGGTAGGGGTAATCCGGAATCGCTGGGTTGCGCAGGGTCTCGTCGTTGAACAGCACCTCCAGCGTCTCGTGGCGCAGGTTGTCGGCGATGTGCACCATTTCGAGTTTGGTCTCGGTGCCGAGCACGCGCAGGTCGGACGCCACGTCGACATACAGCGACAGCGCCGGACAATCGTGGGTTTCGCCCAGCGTGTAATGGTGGATCAGCGCCTCCGGCAGCATGGTGATCTTGTCGCCGGGGTAGTACACGGTCGACAGCCGCTCGCGCGCCACTTTATCCAGCTCGGAGCCCGGCGCGATGCCCAGCGCCGGTGCGGCGATGTGGATGCCGAC
>DATCTE010000173.1:0-7126 GCA_036568085.1 Thiobacillus sp. | reverse complement strand
AACGTCAACGACAAGGCAGGCCTGACCTTTTCCGCGGCACTGAAGTCATTTTTGCGCCAGGATCCCGATGTCATCATGGTTGGTGAGATTCGCGACCTGGAAACCGCCGACATCGCCATCAAGGCCGCGCAAACCGGCCATATGGTGATGTCCACGCTGCATACCAATGATGCGCCCGGCACCCTGACCCGCCTGTTGAACATGGGGGTGGCGCCTTTCAACGTGGCCTCGTCGGTGATCCTGATTACCGCGCAACGGCTGGGGCGAAAGCTGTGCAGTTGCAAGCAGCCTGCCGATATTCCGCAGGAGGCCCTGCTGGCTGCGGGCTTTACCGAGGAACAACTGGACGGCACCTGGAAACCCTACAAGCCGGTGGGGTGCGATATCTGTGGCGGCACTGGCTACAAGGGGCGGGTGGGCATCTACCAGGTCATGCCAATCACCGATGAGATGACCCGCATCATCCTCAAGGGCGGCAACGAATCCGATATTGCCGACCAGGCGCGGCGCGAAGGCGTGCTCGACCTGCGGCAGGCAGGTCTGTTGAAAGTGAAATCCGGTCTCACCTCGCTGGAAGAGGTCGAGGCCGTCACCAATCTCTAAGGAATTCTTTTTATGGCTACAGCGGCAAAAGCAGTCAAGGACGCCACCTTCCTGTGGGAAGGCATGGACAAGCGCGGCAAGAAGGTCAAGGGCCAGTTGCAGGCGGGCGGCGAAGCCATGGTCAATTCCCAGCTGCGCAAGCAGGGTATCACCGTCACCAAGGTCAAAAAGCAGAGCGCCCTGTTCAGCGGTGCGAAGAAAATCACCGACAAGGATGTCGCGTTGTTCACCCGCCAGCTGGCCACCATGATGAAAGCGGGGGTGCCCCTGCTGCAATCCTTCGAAATCGTGGCACGCGGGCACTCCAATCCCTCCATGCAGCGCCTGCTGCTGGAAATCAAGGCGGACATCGAAAAGGGCAGCAGCCTCACCCAGGCGTTCGGCCGCCATCCGCTGTATTTCGACGCGCTGTTCTGCAACCTGGTGGGGGCGGGCGAATCGGCCGGTATTCTCGAAGGCGTGCTCGATCGTCTCGCGGTTTACAAGGAAAAGATCCTCGCCATCAAGGGCAAGATCAAATCGGCCCTGTTCTACCCGATTTCCATTATCGTGGTGGCGTTTGTCATCACTGCCATCATCATGATTTTCGTGATCCCGGCGTTCAAGGAATTGTTCAGCAGTTTTGGCGCCGACCTGCCGGGGCCGACTCTGGTGGTCATGGCGATATCGGACTACTTTGTCAAATGGTGGTGGGCGATATTCGGCGTTATTGGTGGGGGGCTGTATGCCTTTTTCCAGTCTTGGAAGCGCTCGCGCAAGATCCAGATGTTCATGGATCGCCTCCTGCTCAAGCTGCCGATTTTTGGCGCAGTCATTGAGAAGGCAACCATCGCACGCTGGACGCGCACGCTGGCCACCATGTTTGCCGCCGGCGTGCCGCTGGTCGAGGCACTCGAATCGGTGGGCGGTGCGTCGGGCAACCAGGTTTTCGTCGAGGCCACCCACAAGATCCGTGGCGAAGTCTCGACCGGTACGGCGCTGACCGTGGCGATGCAGAACTCGGGGCGTTTCCCCAACATGGTGCTGCAGATGGCTGCCATTGGCGAGGAATCCGGTTCGCTCGACGCCATGCTGGGCAAGGTGGCCGATTTTTACGAGGCTGAAGTCGATGATGCAGTCGAGGCACTGTCCAGCCTGATGGAGCCGATCATTATGGTAGTGCTCGGCACGCTCATCGGCGGCATGGTGATCGCCATGTACCTGCCGATCTTCAAGATGGGTCAAGCTGTAGGATGATTGAATTGCTTCACGCCGAACCAGCCCTCTTCACCGGGCTGGTTTTTTTATTCGGCCTGCTGGTGGGGAGTTTCCTGAACGTCGTCATCCATCGGCTCCCCAGGATGATGGATGCCGAGTGGAAGGCGCAGTGCGCCGAGTTGCGTGGCGAAACCTTGGCCGAAGCCCCGCGCTACAACCTGTGGCTGCCGCGCTCGGCCTGCACCCTGTGCGGACATCAGATCACCGCGTTGGAAAACATCCCGCTGCTGTCGTGGCTGTGGCTGCGCGGGCGCTGCTCGGCCTGCAGCGCGTCGATCAGCGCACGTTATCCGCTGGTGGAGCTGCTTACTGCGCTGCTGTCAGCAGCGGCGGCCTGGAAATGGGGCGTGAGCATGCAGACGCTGGGCGCGCTTCTGCTGGTGTGGACGCTGGTCGCGCTGGCGTTCATCGACCTCGATACCACCCTGCTGCCCGACAGCCTGACGCTTCCACTGCTGTGGTTGGGCCTGCTGTTCAATCTAGACGGGTATTTCGCCAGTCTGCCGGATGCGGTCGTCGGCGCCATGGCCGGCTATGGGGTGCTGTGGTCGGTGTACTGGCTGTTCAAGCTGGCTACCGGCAAGGAGGGCATGGGATTTGGCGACTTCAAGCTGCTGGCGGCCATCGGCGCCTGGCTCGGCTGGCAGATGCTGCCCGTCACGCTGCTGCTGTCGTCGGTGGTCGGTGCGGCGATTGGCGTGGCGATGATCGTGCTGGTGAAGCATGATCGCCGCGTGCCGATTCCGTTCGGCCCGTATCTGGCTGGCGGCGGTCTGGTGGCGCTGTTCTTCGGCGCGGACCTGACTCAGGCCTACCTCGCACAATTCTGATGTTCACGGTAGGACTCACCGGCGGGATCGGCTCGGGCAAGTCGACCGTGGCTGACCTGTTTGCCGAACTGGGCACGCCGGTGATCGATACGGATGCCATCGCGCGCGAGTTGACCGCGCCTGCAGGCGCAGCGCTGGATGCGATCCATGCGGCGTTCGGCGAATCGGTGATGCGGGCGGATGGCACCCTGAATCGTGCCACCCTGCGCCGGCGCGTATTCTCCGATGCCTCCGCCCGGCGCCAGCTCGAAGCCATCCTGCATCCGCGTATCCGGCAGATCGTGGCGCAGACGCTGGCGACGCTGACCGCACCGTATACGCTGATCGTGATTCCCTTGCTGGTGGAAACCGGCGGCTACCGGGATGTGTTGAGTCGCGTGCTGGTGGTTGATTGTCCGGAAGACCTGCAGGTCGCGCGGGTGATGGCGCGTAGCGGACTCGCGCAGGACGAGGTGGAAGCCATCCTCGCGGCGCAGGCCGGGCGCGTCGAGCGCCTGGCGGCCGCGGACGATGTGATCCTCAACACGGCTTCTCCCGAGGCATTGCGTACCCAGGTCGCAACGCTGCACCGGCGTTACCTGGCGCTTTCTACTACGCCATCGTCTTGATTTTCCGCATGGATAGGCGACAATCGGCTGAACCAAACCAACGCGTCGCGGCGTGATCCACTACGAATACCCCCTGAGCGAACGCATCCGCACGCTGTTGCGGCTGGAAGATCTGTTCGACCGTTTCGATGCCTACGCCGCATCGCCCGACCCGCACGCGCATCATGCGGCCCTGTTGACCCTGTTCGAGATGGCTGAAGTCGCAGCGCGTGCCGACCTCAAATCCGATCTGCTGCAGGAGCTGGACCGGCAGAAGGCGGTGCTGACCGCGCTACGCGGCAATCCACATGTGCAGGATGCCACGCTGGAACAGGTACTGGCTGCGATCGAGGCTGCCCATCAGGGCATCTATCAGCTGCCCGGGAAAGTGGGCCATCACCTGCGCGAAGACGAATGGTTGATGGCCATCAAGCAGCGCGCAGCCATTCCGGGCGGCATGTGCGAATTCGATCTGCCCTCCTATCATTACTGGCTGCACCAGCCGGCGGAGGTGCGCGTGAGCCAGCTTCACAAGTGGCTGGCGCCGTTCTCGTCGATTCGTGCCGCGGTCGAAATCGTGCTCGGTTTGCTGCGCGACAGCGGGCAACCCGACCTGCAGCACGCGAACAATGGCAGCTACCAGCGCATGCTCGAATCGCGCAACCCGCAACTGATTCGGGTCACCCTGGTCGACGAGCTGCCGTGCGTACCCGAAATTTCGGCCAACAAATACATGCTCAATATCCGCTTCATACACGCGGGGTCGGGCGCGCTGCGTACCTGTACCGGCCAATCGATCGATTTCGACCTGACCTTCTGCACCCTGTGAAACCCATCAACAAGCCTCCTGTCGTGACCTGCCCGACCTGCGGCGCGGCCGTTCCGTGGACGGCGGAAAGCAAGTGGAAGCCATTCTGCAGCGAGCGCTGCAAGATGATCGATCTGGGCCAGTGGGCCACCGAGAAATATCGCGTGCCCGCCGAAGAGCAGGAACCCGACGACGAGTCCCCGCAGCCGCAGTAACGATTACTTCGTGTAGGTCTTGACGCCGCTTGGCGTACCGAGCAGCAGCACGTCCGCGCCGCGCCGCGCGAAGAGCCCGTTGGTGACTACGCCGACGATGTGATCGATCGCGGTTTCAAGCGATACCGGATCGACGATGGACAGGCCGTGCACGTCGAGAATGAGGTTGCCGTTGTCGGTGGTGAAGCCTTCGCGCAGCCGGGGTTGCCCGCCCAGTTTCACCAATTCGCGCGCGACGTACGAGCGCGCCATCGGGATCACCTCGACCGGCAGCGGGAATTTCCCCAGAACCCCGACCAGCTTGCTTTCGTCGGCGATGCAGATGAACTGCTTGCTGCACGCGGCTACGATCTTCTCGCGCGTCAGCGCGCCGCCGCCGCCCTTGACCATGGCGAAATGCTCGGTGATTTCGTCGGCGCCGTCGACGTAGATTTCGAGTTCGCCCACGCTGTTGAGATCCAGTACCTGGATGCCATGGCTTTTCAGGCGGACGGCGGTGGCTTCCGAGCTGGCGACGGCGCCGTCGATGCGGCTTTTCACACCAGCCAGTGCGTCGATGAAATAGTTGGCTGTCGAGCCGGTGCCTACCCCGATGATGCCGCCCTTGGCATAATCCACCGCAGCACGTGCCACGGCTTGCTTCATTTCGTCTTGAGTCATGATGTTTTCGTCGATTTCGATGCAGCCCGCTAAGATAGCGGCATCGCCCCTTTTTTACAAACCTCGCACCCGCCGCCGCCATGAGCCAACCTGACGATTACCTCGAACGCATCCTCACCTCGCGCGTCTACGACGTGGCGATCGAGTCGCCGCTCGACGTGGCCCACAATCTGTCGCGCCGTCTCAACAACCAGATTCTGTTGAAGCGCGAAGACCTGCAGCCGGTGTTCTCCTTCAAGTGCCGCGGCGCCTACAACAAGATGGCCAAGCTGACCGCGGCCCAACTGGCGCGTGGCGTGGTCGCGGCGTCGGCCGGCAACCACGCGCAGGGCGTGGCACTGGCGGCGCAGAAACTCGGCGCGACCGCCATCATCGTGATGCCGGTGACCACGCCCAAGATCAAGGTCGATGCGGTAGCTGCGCGCGGCGCGCAAGTCATCCTGCATGGAGATAGCTACGACGACGCCTGGGCCCACGCTACCCAGATCGCCAAGGAAGCCAAGGCGACCTTTGTCCATCCCTACGATGATCCCGATGTGATCGCCGGGCAGGGCACCGTGGCAATGGAACTGCTGCGCCAGCATCCGGGCCCGATCCACTCGGTCTACATCCCGGTCGGCGGCGGCGGGCTGATCGCCGGCATGGCGGCCTATATCAAGCGCTTGCGGCCGGAAATCAAGATCGTCGGTGTCGAGCCGGAGGACGCCGACGCGATGGCGCGCTCGCTGTGCAAGGGCGAACGCATCACGTTGTCGCGCGTGGGCATCTTCGCCGACGGTGTGGCGGTGAAGAAAGTTGGCAAGGAAACCTTCCGGCTGGCGCAGCTGTATGTGGACGAAATCATCCGTGTCAACAACGACGCCATCTGCGCAGCAATCAAGGACGTGTTCGAGGATACGCGCTCGATCCTGGAGCCGGCGGGTGCCTTGTCGGTCGCCGGCATGAAGGCGGCCATCGCCGGCGACAAGCTCAAGGGCAAGACGCTGGTCGCGGTGGCCTCGGGCGCCAACATGAACTTCGACCGTCTGCGCTACATTGCCGAGCGTGCCGAACTGGGCGAGAAGCGCGAAGCGGTGCTGGCCGTCACGATTCCCGAGACGCCAGGCAGCTTCAAGACCTTTTGCGGCCTGCTGGGGGCGCGCAGCATCACCGAATTCAACTACCGCTATTCCGACCCCAAGCAGGCGCGCGTGTTCGTCGGCCTGTCGGTGCCGGGAGCGGGGGAGAGCGCGCGCGTGGTCGACCTGTTGCAGCGTCATGGACTGGAAGCGATCGACCTGACCGACAACGAAATGGCCAAGCTGCACGTACGCCACCTGGTCGGCGGGCGTGCGCCCGAGGCGGTGAACGAGGTGCTGTACCGCTTCGAGTTTCCGGAACGCCCCGGCGCGCTGATGCAGTTCCTGCAGAGCATGAGCCGCGGCTGGAACATCAGCCTGTTCCACTACCGCAACCACGGTGCGGACTACGGCCGCGTACTGGTCGGCATCCAGGTGCCGGAAAAGGAAAAGCCCGGCTTCCAGAAGTTTCTGGACGAGCTTGGCTACCGCTACTGGGACGAGTCCCGCAATCCGGCTTACAAGCTGTTCCTGGCTTGACGCGACCCTGCGCATGATTCAGGCGCAGATGCCTCGAGGCAGGCCCTCGAGAATTGAGCGGCGCCGTGTTGAGCGATGCTCGCCTGCAGCGTGCCCGCAATGCCCCGGACAAGAGATGGATGCGGCGACCGCCATGGCAGATTTTGCTCAGGCAACGCCAGGAGGCTGCATGTTACCCTCGCACCATGCTTCGAATAGTCACGTTTTTTCTGCTGAGCGTCTTGGCCGTGTCCACGTGGGCGGCGCCTGGCGATGCTGCCGTGAAACAGGCGCAGCAGGCCTATATGGCGCGCAAGCTTGCGGATCTGGAGCGTGCCGCGCGCGACGTGCCGGCCGATCATGTATTGGCCCCCTATGTCGAATTCTGGCGCCTGATGCTGGCGAGCCGCACCGACGATGGCCGCATCACCGATTTTCTGGCGCGTTACCCCGGTAGCCGCCTGGCCGAATCCCTGCGTGCCGACTGGCTGAAATCGCTCGGCGCGCGGGAAGCCTGGCCTGCGTATCTGGCCGAGTACCCGCGTCTCGTCAAACCCGATGCGGCGCTGCAATGCTACGCCTACCGTGC
>DATCTE010000172.1:0-6098 GCA_036568085.1 Thiobacillus sp. | reverse complement strand
TGACGGGCGCGCACCTCGTCCAGAAAGGTGGCGAGGCGCGGGCAGGCGCGGCAGTCGAGGTCGAAGTCCATCGGAAGCAACAAAAAACGCCCCACGGCGGGGGCGTCCATTGTACGCGTGACGCCGGTCAGCTTTCGATGGGGCCGGCTGCGGTCTGCATGTAGTTCTGCTCGCCCATGCGTTTCACCAGATCGAGCTGGGTTTCGAGATAATCGATGTGTTCTTCGGTGTCTTCCTGGATGTCGACCAGGATTTCGCGCGAGACGTAGTCCTTGACCGTTTCGCAATGCGCGATGGCCTCGACGTAGAGGGCGCGGCCGGCGAGTTCGAGTTTGAGGTCGCACTCGAGGCACTCGACGACGTTTTCACCGATCAACAGCTTGTTCAGATCCTGCAGATTGGGCAGGCCTTCCAGAAAGAGGATACGCTCGATCAGCTTGTCGGCGTGATGCATTTCCTCGATGGATTCTTCATATTCATGTTTGCCCAGCGCGGTCAGCCCCCAGTTCTTGTACATGCGGGCGTGGAGGAAATACTGGTTGATGGCGGTCAACTCGACCGTGAGGGCCTTGTTCAGGTACTGGATGACTTTCTTGTCGCCTTTCATGGTCGCTCCTGGTGATTGAAGATACCCGCAGGTGCGGGGGCGGGCCGGGGATGGCTCAATGGCGAGGCGCGATTAGCAGCATTCTAGGTGTCGGTGCGGGCAACACAAGCGTTACCCGGTAATTGCGGACGGGGGCTGGCGGGTTAGGCTGCCACGAGACCGGGGCAACCTGCTGTTTCACTGCGTGTTTCGGCCACGGCCTCGCGCAGGACCTCCTTGGCGCAACGGCCGCATTTTCCGCACTGAGTGGCGACGCCTAGCTGACGGCTCAATTCGCGCATGGTGCATACGCCCTCGGTACGTACAAGCCGGCGGATATCGGTGTCGGTGACACTGTGGCAAAGACAGACATACATGACGGACCCTCCAGCGGAGCAATCGATTGATCTAATTGCGTCAGTGTATATTAATGGGAATGATTGTCAATAACAATCCTGTTCCGGATAGAGCGCGTCCGAATGCAGCCCTTGCCGATTCGGTTCCCACTCCCTTCTGTGTTGGGTCGATGTCTCCGAGCGCATCAGGCCTGAATGTCCGGCATGCGAAAAGATAAGGGGGTATTTATCCCCAGCCTGCCGCGAGCGCCAGATGGTAGGTGATGAACGAAGCCAGGTAGGCGAGTGCAAACAGGTACGCGGCCATTACGAGCGGCATTTTCCAGCCGCCGGTTTCCCGTTTGACCGTGGCGAGCGTGGCGAGGCACTGCGGCGCGAACACGAACCAGGCCAGCAGGGCCAAGCCGGTGGCCAGACTCCAGCTATGGGCGATGAGCGGGCTGAGGGCGCCTGCGGTATCGTTGCCGGTGGCCGACAGGGCATAGACTGTGCCGAGCGCGCTCACCACGACTTCGCGTGCGGCCAGGCCGGGTACCAGCGAGATGCTGATCTGCCAGTTGAAGCCGATGGGCTCGAAGACGACGGCGAGCGCGCGTCCCAGCATGCCGGCGAAGCTGTACTCGATCGGCGCGCCGGTCGCGCCCGCGGGTGGCGCGGGAAAGCTGGCGAGGAACCACAGCAGGACGGTGAGCGCGAGAATGATGCCGCCGACCCGCTTCATGAAGATCATCACCCGCTGCCACAGGCCGATGGCGATGTTGCGCAGGCGCGGCCAGTGGTAGATCGGCAGTTCCATCATCAGCGGGTGCATGAGGTTGCGCGCGGTGAAGCGCTTGAGCATCCAGGCGACGATCAGTGCACCGACGATGCCGGCCACGTACAGGCAGAACAGCACCAGACCCTGCAACTCCAACCCGCCCCAGATCTTCCGCTGCGGTATGAAGGCGCCGATAAGCAGCGCATACACCGGCAGCCGCGCCGAGCAGGTCATCATCGGGGCAATCATGATGGTGACCAGGCGGTCGCGCGTGTTGGTGATGGTGCGTGCGGCCATGATGCCGGGGATCGCGCAGGCAAAGCTCGACAGCAGCGGGATGAACGAGCGCCCGGACAGGCCGACGCCGCCCATCAGGCGGTCGAGCAGGAAGGCCGCGCGGGGCAGGTAGCCGGATTCCTCCAGCACCAGGATGAAGAAGAACAGGATGATGATCTGCGGCAGGAACACGACCACGCCGCCGGCGCCGGCGATCACGCCGTCGACCACGAGGCTTTGCAGCCAGCCGTTCGGCAACAGGCCGGCGACACCGTTGCCCAGCCAGTTGGTGGCGGTCTCGATCCAGTTCATCGGCGTTTCGGCCCAGGCGAACACCGCCTGGAAAATCAGGAACAGGATCACCGCCAGCAGCGGCGGGCCGGCCAGCGGATGCAGCACCACGCGGTCGATGCGGTCGCTGGCGAGGTGCGGAATCGCCTTGTCGAGGCCCATACCTTGCAGGATTCGCCGCACCACTTCATGGTCGGCTTCGATCGTGTCGGCGGCGGGTGCGCCCTCGCCGATGGGGGCCGTCCGTTTCCATGTGTCCGGCCGGTCCAGCAGGGTGAGGAGCGCGGCAGCACCCTCGGCATTCACCGCGACGGTATTGACGACGGCCAGTCCGAGGGCCTTCGACAAGGCTGCACCGTCGACCCGGATGCCGCTCTGCGCGGCGAGATCGGTCATGTTGAGCGCCACCACGCAGGGCAGCCCCAGGCGTTTGACCGCCAGCACCAGGCGCAGGTTGCGCCGCAGGTTGGTGGCGTCGACCACGCACACCACCAGGTCGGGGCGCTTCTCGCCTTCGGCATGACCGGTGAGCACGTCGCACGTCACCTTCTCGTCGGGCGAACGCGGATTCAGGCTGTAGGTGCCGGGCAGGTCGAGCACGCGCAAATGCTTGCCGGCCGGGGTGACGAGCTTGCCTTCCTTGCGCTCGACCGTCACTCCGGCGTAGTTGGCGACCTTCTGGTGACTGCCGGTGAGCCGGTTGAAGAGTGCGGTCTTGCCACAATTGGGGTTGCCTACCAGCGCGAGAAGCGGCCCGCCGCGATGCACATGGACGACGGCCTGCTTCATGCCGTCGCCTCGTCAGTCATGCCGTGTTCGGTCGCCACCTGCACGCAGGCCGCTTCGACACGCCGCAGCGCGAAGGTAGAGGAGCCGACGCGCACCACCAGCGGGTCGCCTCCCGGCAGGGCACGCGTCATCACCATCACCCGCTCGCCGGGAAGGAAGCCGATTTCCTCCAGCCATTCGTGCCATTCCGGTGCATTGGCGGGGGGCGCGATCTGGGTGACGATGCAGGCCTGGCGGTCGGGAAGCTGGTCGAGGGTGAGAGTCATGAGCTGGCTTTAATGCGGGCTGGCGGATTGTACGACGGGGCGACGGCATGACGCTGCTGCGGATGCTGTGGCTGATTGACGCGGGGCAGCGCGCGGCAGCGTCCCAGCCGGATGTGCAGCCCAAGCAGGAGCGGCAGCGCGAGCCCGGCGATCCAGTGCAGCAGCGGCAGCCAGGCGGCGTTGTCGTCGGATGAGAAATAATACAGTGCGTAGCCGGTGGCGGCGAGCCAGACGGTGAGGGCGAGCATCGGCAGGCCGCTGCGGTGGTTCATGCGGCGGTTCCAGGCGAGGCGGATGTGATTGGGTGCGAGCGAGCCAGCGAGCACGAGCGCGGCCATGGCCATCAGCCCGTGCAGCCGCAGCCACCAGGCTTCGAGCGGGTGCGCTTCGGGGCCGAATTCGCCTTCCACCCGCAGGAAATAATGAAACCCCAGCCACAGTGCGCCGCTCAGCCACAGCAGTGCGAAGCCGGCATAGAGCGACTTCTTGTGACGGGGGTCGAGACGGATGACGGCCTTGCTCATGCCGCGGCCTCGTGAGGCAGGGGGTGCCAGCCCTTGCCATCGCCGACGGCGATGGCCGGACTGGCTGGGTCGATCAGGATCGCCTGCGCACCCTGGCGTCCGAGCAGCGCGGGCGCGCGCTGCGGGTCGGCAGCGACGATCTTGGTCAGGGCGTCGGCGGCCAGGCAGGTCGGTGCCAGCACGCTGACGCTGAGCGTGCGGCACAATTCGCCGCCGGTATGTGGGTGGCGCAGGGGGCTGGCGGCAGCCTCGGTCTGGTAATACCCGGCCGAAGTGGCGACAGCGCCATGTTGCAGATCGACCAGATGCAGGATCAGCGTCGGCTGCGCGGGGTGGCGCACGCAAACCGCTTCGGCGCTGCCGCCGAAGCGCGCGAGGTCGCCGCCGGCGTTGACCCGCGCGCTCGCCATGCCGGCGTCGCGCAGTACCGCGAGCGCGGCGTCGACCGCGTAGCCCTTGGCGATGCCGCCGAAATCGACCAGCAGCTGCCGGGCGAAGCGCACGCGGTCGCCGTCGAGCTCGATCGCCCGCCAGTCCGGGGCGGCGTCGGGCGGCATCTGGGAATGGCGTGGCAAATGGCCGGTCTCGACGAGCCAGGGCGCGACGCTGGGGTCGAACAGGCCGTCGCTCGCGGCGGCGAATTCGAGTGCAGCGTGGAAAACCTGTGCCAGGTCACCGGAAAGCGCCACCCAGTCGCGCGCGGCATGGCGGTTGACGTCGGACAGTTCCGAATTGGCGTCGTGAAAGCTCATCGCGCCATGGACGGCGGCAATCCGCGCGAATGCATGCTTGATCGCGGCATTGGTCATCGCGGGATCGGTCCCCTCGGCAGCGATTTCGACCAGGGTGCCGAGCCAGGGCTGGGCGCGTTGTGCATGCGCGTTCATTTCAGCGCAACCGCATGAATCGCCAGGACGCGGCGCACACCTTCGGCGATGTGCTTGCAAGAGAGCGTGGCGCCGCTGATGTTCTGGATGTCCTCGTCGAGCTTGAGCGCCGCGCCATGGCGCACGCCGTTGAACTGCGCACGCCACTTCGGGTTGCGGATCTCGCCGCCGTGGGTTTCGCGGTAGTCGAGGATTTCCACCCCGCGTACCGCGCCGCTGGCATCGAGTGCGACCGCGTAGGTGATGAACTCGTGCTTGCCGTACACCTCGTCGAGCACGAACCAACCGGCCGGCTTGCCATCCGCCATGACCTGCCAGACGGGCTGTTCGGGGAAGTGCATCCGTACCTTGGCGGCTTTTTCGACCACGCTTTTTTGTGCGTCGGTCAGGCGCACCGGATGGGGAATGAATGCGCTGGCGTCGGGAAACATGATTTTTTGCGCGGCTTCGGTCGTGAGGTATTGCACGGCATAGGCGGGGCTGACCATGGCCGCTGGTGCAATCAGGGCGGGGACGATCAACCAGGCAGGAGAATGGGACATGGCTGGGATCCTCAGAAGTTGTAGCCGAGCTTCAGACGCAACTCGTTCTTGGTTTTTTCGATCAGGTGCAGGTCATCGTCGGCCTGGTTGATGTATTGCTCGCGTCCGCCGGCTAGCTGGTTGAACCAGGTCAGCGTCGCCCACCACCGCTTGCCGCCGTAGTGCAGGGTCGGGCCGGCGAACACGCTCCAGCGTTCCTGCCCGACTTCGGTTTCGAATTCGGTCTGGTACTGCGTTTCGATCCCGACGTTCCAGTTCGGCGCGAAATGGTACGACAGGCCACCGCCGAGCGTGAATTCGATTTCCATTTCCGGCTTGGTCGGCCATTCGAAGGTCGCGCCCGGGTCGCCGGTCAGCGCCTGCATGGCAGCGTCCGCGCTCGCCTGCGTTGCGGCGTCGAGCGGTGCACGCTTGGCATAGGTGCCCTCGAAGCCGGCATTGGCGACCGCGACGAGCTGGTCGTCGAGGAAGAACTTCTGCAGCTGCATGCTGACGTCGAACGAGGTCGTGTCCTTGTCCCTGCCCGAATGCGGGTCGAGCCAGGACCGGTGCAACTCGAACATCGCCGACAGCCCGACCGGATCCTTGGCCGCGGAGAGGAAGTTGTACTTGCCCTTGACCTCGACGCCTGAGGGCTTCATGCCATATGACTCGGCGCCCGGCAGGTAGGCGTCGATCACCAGTCCGTTCGTGTCGATCGACTGGCCGAGCAGCGCGACCGAGGCGGTGAAGCGCGAGGTGACGCCATATTCGTATTCGAGTTCGGTGTCGTAGGCGGTGTATTCGCCTTGGCCTTTGTCCCAGCGGCGGGTGAGCCAGGCGTA
>DATCTE010000171.1:0-15170 GCA_036568085.1 Thiobacillus sp. | reverse complement strand
TCCTGCAACGACCTCCATGGCCCTCAGTCTGATCATCCTCCTGCCCCTGTTCGGGGCGCTGCTGCCGCCCCTGTTCCTTTGCCTGGGGCGCACGGTATGTGCCTGGTCGACGGCGCTGCTCACCGGCACGGCGCTGGCCATCCTGCTCTACCACAGCCCGCCGGTCCCCCGGGCGATCCGTCCGATTACGCTGCGCTAATCGGACCTACGGACCTACGGGCTGTCAACCGAAAGCAGGATGGCGACACAGAGCAGCGCGCCGGCCTCGGTCAGTTCGACCAGCGCGCCGGCGGTGTCGCCCGTCGTGCCGCCGAGGCGTCGGCACATCAGGGCGCGCAGACAGAAGAAGACGACCAGGGCCGCGCTCGCCACCCACACCCCCGTCCAGCCAAGGGCCAGGGGCATGAAGACATAGCCGGCGACGACGACCCCGGCCGCCGCGCGCCGGGGCATGTGCGCCGCCAGCGGATCGCCGAGCCCGCCCGGCCGCACATAGGGCGTGGTCAGGAACAGCAGCGGCAGCGCGGTGCGGCCCGCCAGGGGGATGAGCAAAAGCGTGAGACCGGCGCCCGCCTCGAGCAGCACGCCGAGTGCGGCGAACTTCACCAGCAGCAGCAGCACCAGGGCGACCATGCCCAGCGGACCGCTGCGGGGATCCTTCATGATGGCCAGCATCCGCACGTGGTCACCCTGGCCGCCGGCCCAGGCATCGGCGCTGTCGGCAAGGCCATCGAGGTGCAAGCCCCCCGTCAGCAGCACCCAGCCCAGCAGCAGGAGCGCACTGCCCAGCAGGCTGGGCAGACCCGCGAGCAGCCAGGCCGCAAGCGCCAGCATCAGCCCCAGGAGCAGGCCCACCAGTGGATAGAACAGGAGCGAGCACCCCGTTTCCCGCGCTTCCGGGGGCCGCCGCAGGTCGACCGGCAGCCGCGTGAGGAATTGCAGGGCGATCAGCAACGGGCGGATCACGACGGCTCCCCGACGAGCGCATAACGGGTAGGTCCGTTCGCGGTCCGGACCAGGACCCGCCGCAGCGCCCCATGGGCCAGCTCGAAGTCCAGCAGACCTTCGATGGGACGTTGCAGGACATGGCTCAGCAGGACGCGCATCACACCACCGTGGGTGACGAGCAGGATGTCCTCGCCGGGATGGCAGGCCTGGAGGTCGTGCCAGGCGCAAAGCACGCGCGCCGCGAACCGCGGCAGCGGCTCGGCGCCCGGCGGGCCGCTGCCCAGCGGGTCGTTCCAGAAGCGGGTTAGGGCCGCGGCGTCCGTGGTCATCAGCTCGGCGGCGGAACGTCCCTCCCAATCCCCGAAGTGCATCTCCTGGAAGCGCGCGTCGAAGCCGCAGGGCAGACCGCGCCGCTGTCCCAGGGCGGCGGCGAACTCCGCGCAGCGCCTGAGCGGCGAGGCGACGATGCGGCTCCAGCGTCCGGGCACGCGGCCCACCGCGTCCCACATCTGGGCCCAGCCGGCTGCGGTCAGCGCATCGTCGGTAGTGCCGCGAAAGCGGCTGCCGCCCACGGTCTCGCCGTGGCGCAGCAGATCGATGCCGCGGACCCCATCCCTCAGCATTTCCCGGAAACCCGTGCCTCGGCGAAGGTGGCCATGTCGTTGTGCAGGGCGCAGGCCATGCGCAGCAGCGGCACGGCGACCGCCGCTCCGCTGCCCTCGCCCAGGCGCATGCCCAGGTCGAGTAGCGGCCTGGCACCGAGGGCGGCGAGGAGAATGCCATGCCCCGGTTCAGCCGAGGCATGGGAGAACAGCAGCCAGGCCTGGCTGCCGGGGCACAGGCGCATGGCGGCGAGCGCCGCCGCCGAAGCGATGAAGCCGTCCACCAGCACCGGCAGCCCCATGTGCGCGCAGGCGATGTAGCTGCCGGCCAGGGCCGCGATCTCGAAACCGCCGAGACGGCGCAGGGCCTCCAGCGGCAGGCCATGGTGCCGGCTGTGCCGGTCCAGCGCCCGCTGGATGACCCCGATCTTGTGCGCCACCCCGCGCGCATCCAGACCGGTGCCCGGACCAACGAGGGGCGCGGGCGGGACCTCGAGCAGGGCACAGGCCAGCGCCGTCGCCGCGGTAGTGTTGGCGATGCCCATCTCGCCGCCGATGAACAGTTGCGCGCCATTCAACCGCGCCCGTTCGGCGGCATGACGGCCGACGCCGAGCGCACGCGCGAGTTGGTGAACGTCCATCGCGGGTTCAAGCGTAAAGTTGGCGGTGCCTGGACCGAGACGGCAGTCCTTCACGCCGTCGAGCGGACCGGTATCGTGTACCGTGCCGAGGTTGATGACTTCGAGTGGGGCGCCGAGGGTGCGCGCCGCCACACAGATCGCCGCGCCGCCGCGCGCGAAGTTCTTCACCATCTCGGCGGTGACGGCCTGGGGAAAGGCGGACACGCCTTCGCCCGCCACGCCGTGGTCGCCCGCGAATACCGTGATGTGCACATTATCCACACACGGTTGTTCCGTGCCTTGCAGAGCGGCGAGCTGAATGGCGATCGCTTCCAGTCGGCCAAGGGCGCCGGGCGGCTTGGTAAGTTGCGACTGCCGTGCTTCGGCGGCCTGGCGCGCGCCGGCATCGGGCAGCGCCGCCGGGATGCTCAGCCATTCGTTGTTTGCGCTTTCATTCATACAGGTTCTCCTTTCAAGATATGGGGCAGGCCCGCGACGGTCAGGATCACGTGTTCACAAATCTGCGCCAGATCCTGATGCAGCCGACCGGCTTCGTCACAGTAACGACGGGTCAGTTCGCCCAACGGCGTGATGCCCATATTGGTTTCGTTGCTAACCAGGATGACGTGGCCGGGCAAACCCGGCAGTACGTCGAGTAGCGCCGCACGCTCGCGTTCCAATGAGGACGGATCCTCCGCCATGAGCAGGTTGGTGAGCCACAGCGTCAGGCAATCCACGAGCAGGCAGTGTCCGGCGGTGGCCTGCTCGCCCAGCACCGCGGCCAGCCGTAGCGGCTCCTCGACCAGCCGCCAGTCCATCGGCCGGCGCGCGCGATGGGCGGCGATGCGCGCGCGCATCTCGTCGTCCCGGGCCGTGGCGGTGGCGATGCAGGTCACCGGCAGGCCGCTTTCGGTGGCAAGCCGTTCGGCCAGCCGGCTCTTGCCCGAGCGCACGCCGCCGAGGATCAGGGTCCTGCCGGGCATCATGCCGGCACCGCCGCGCGCTCGAGGATCGATCGCAACCGTGCGGTGTCGAGATGCTGTTCGACCGCATCGGCCAGGCGGTCGAGGGCGGACGCACGCAGCGCGGCATAATCGAGCCGTTCGGCCGCGCGCAAGCCGGCCCAGCTCAACAGCGCGACACAGGCGTCCGGTGCTTCGAACAGACCGTGCAGGTAGGTGCCGAGGATCGCCCCGTCCTCGCTCAGCGCGCCGTCCGGGCCGTGCCCGAGCCGCGCCGCCGGACGGGCCAGTGCCGCGCCGGTGGTGACGCCCGCATGGATCTCGTAGCCCTTGACCGGGGCATTGCCGATCGTCAGCCGGCCACTGACGTTGCGCAGTTGTTTCCCGGGTTCCAGCGTCGTGTCCAGCGCCAGCAAACCCAGGCCCGCGCTGCTGCCCGCCGCGCCCTCCAGGCCGTGGGGATCCTGAATCCGCCTGCCCAGCATCTGCATGCCACCGCAGATGCCGATGAGCCTGCCGCCGTAGCGCAGGTGCCGCTGGATCGCCGTCTCCCAGCCCCCGGCACGCAGCCAGGCAAGGTCGGCGCGCACGCTCTTGGAGCCGGGCAGGATGATCAGGTCGGCACCGCCCTCGCCCCCGTCCCCTCTCCCGGGGGGCGCGGGGGAAAAACGCAGGTCCACCTGCGGGTGCAGGCGCAGGGGGTCGAAATCGGTGTGATTGCTGATGCGCGGCAGGACGGGGACGATGACCCTCAACCCCGCTCCCTCCGGGAGAGGGACCGGCGCGAGGGCACGCGGCAGCGCATCCTCCGCCTCCAGGTGCAGTTCGCGCAGGTACGGCAGCACACCCAGCACCGGCTTGCCGGTGTGTCGCTCCAGCCAGTCGAGCCCCGGCTGCAGCAGCGTGAGGTCGCCGCGAAAGCGATTGATGACGAAACCCGCGATGCGCGCCCGTTCACCCTCGCTCAACAGGGCCAGCGTGCCCACCAGGTGCGCGAATACGCCGCCACGGTCGATGTCGGCGACCAGGATCACCGGGCAATCGACCGCCTCGGCGAAGCCCATGTTGGCGATGTCGTGGTGGCGCAGGTTGATCTCCGCGGGCGAGCCGGCGCCCTCGACGACAATGGCGTCATGGCGCGCGGCCAGGCGATGATAGGATTCGAGCACCGCTGCGCGCGCGATGCGCTTGTAGTCCTGGTAGGCGCGGGCATCCATGCTGGCGATGGCGTGGCCATGGATGATCACCTGGGCGCCGACGTCGGTGTTGGGCTTGAGCAATACCGGATTCATGTCGGTGTGCGGTTCCAGCCCGCAGGCCTGCGCCTGCACCGCCTGGGCACGACCGATCTCGCCGCCGTCGACGGTCACGGCACTGTTCAGGGCCATGTTCTGCGGCTTGAAGGGCGCAACGCGCACGCCCTGGCGCGCCAGCCAGCGGCACAGCGCCGTCACCAGCAGGCTCTTGCCGGCATCGGACGTGGTGCCCTGCACCATCAGCGTGGGCGTACTCATGGGACGGCCTTGGCGGGTTGGTGGACAGTCAGGCCGGCCAGCGCCGCTTCCAGGCGCGCCCACGCCATTTCATCACCGGGCAAGCCGAAGCGCAGGCTGGAGGATTCGATAAACAGGCGGGTGAGGATGCCCTGACGCGCCAATGCCTCATGCAGGTCTTGTGCGGCCGGCGTGCGCACCCATTGGAACAAGGCGCAACCGCCGCCGGGATTCAGGCCATGTTGTGTAAGCAGGGCCTGCAGGCGTGCGCCGGCAGTGCCCAGACGTTGCCGCGCGGCGTCTTGCCAGGCACGGTCCGCGAGCGCGGCAGTGGCGACCCGGCGCGCGGGCGTGCTGACGCTCCAGGGGCCGAGCACGCCGTGCAGTGGCGCGAGCAGTGCCGGGTGCGCGCAGACGAAGCCCACCCGCGCCCCGGCCAGGCCGAAAAACTTGCCCAGCGAACGCAACACGATCAGGCCTTCGCGCACGGTGTGGCGGCACAGGCTGTGTTCGGGCGTGGCATCCATGAAGGCCTCGTCCACCAGCAGCCAGCCGCCGCGCACGGCGAGCCGTGCGTGCCAGTCGAGCAGTTGCTCGACGGGGAAGCGCGCGCCGGTGGGATTGTTGGGGTGGATCAGCAGCAGCACGTCGGAATCCTGCACGGCTTCGTCCAGGCGTTCCGCCGTGACGCCGGTCACCTCGTGGCCCGCGCGCCGCCAGGCGTATGCATGTTCCGCATAACCGGGATCGAGCACGGCGACGCGCGAATGCAGGCGCAGGCGCGGCAGGGCCTGAATCGCCGCCTGCGAACCGGCCACCGGCAACAGGTGTTCGGCCTTGTAATAGCTTTGCGCGGCCTGTTCCAGTCCGTCATCGTCTTCCGGCAGACGCGTCCAGCACGCGGACGGAATCTCGGGCACCGGCCAGCCGTTGGGATTGATGCCGGTGGAGAGATCGAGCCAATGATCGAGCGCGATGCCGTACCGTGCCGCCGAGGCGCGCAGGAGGCCGCCATGGTGCAACAGGGGGTGTAACAGCGGGTGCGGCGGCGTAGTTTGCTCAGGCAGAGACGACATAATCGACAAGCCAATCTCCTGTAAACAGAATGAGTACCCAGAGCAACAGGGTGCGCCGGATCAAGCGCAAGGCGCGTTCGATGTCACCGGTCCGCGCGCCATGTCCTTCACCTAATGGTGGGCGTACCTGTTCCACACCGTGATAACACGCCGACCCGCCGAGCAATACGCCGAGACTGCCCGCGCCCGCCGCCATCACCGGCCCGGCATTCGGGCTTTTCCACTGCGCGCCCTGGGAGCGCCAGCAACGCAGCGCGCGGGTGAAGTGGCCGACCAGGGTATAACTCAACGCCGTCAGCCGCGCCGGAATGAAATTCAACACGTCGTCCAGCCGCGCCGCCGCCCAGCCGAAGTGCAGGTAACGTTCGTTGCGGTAGCCCCACATTGCATCCAGCGTGTTGGCCAGGCGATACAACACCACGCCGGGTATGCCCGCGAGGACGAACCAGAAGATGGCGCCGAAGATGGCGTCGTTGCCGTTTTCCAGCACCGATTCCACCGTCGCCCTGGCCACGCCTTCGTGGTCGAGCGCGGCAGTGTCGCGGCTGACCATGAAACCGACCCGCTCTCGCGCCGTGTACAAATCGTCGCTAATAAGCGCATCGCGTACGCGCCCGGCGTGTTCGCCGAGGCTCTTCCAGCCGATGGCGAGATAGAGCACGGCCACGTCGAACACGCCGCTCCACGGCAACGCGTCGATCAGCGGCGCGAGCAGGGTGAACGGTGTGAGCAGCAGCGTCACCGCGAGGCAGCCGCGCGCCCGCGAGTCGGCATGGAGACGACCTTCCAGGGCCTGCGCCAGCCGCCCGAACCCGACCAGTGGATGGAGGCGGCGCGGTTCGCCCAGCCAGGCATCAAGCGCGAGGGCCGCGAGCACCAAAAGCGCTGTGGTCATGCGTGTTCCCCCGGCTCTTCGGTAGGGTGACCACTTGCATCATCGCCCCAGCCGTTCTCGAACACTATCTCGTGCAAAGGCCGCCCATGCCGCCAATCCTCCTGCTCCAGCATGGGGCGGGAATAAAACGACTCCACCGGCCCCAGGCACAGGATGGCGACGGGCTTGGCTAGCGCAGGTATGTTCAGCAGCCGGGCGAGCGCAGCAGGGTCGAACATTGACACCCAGCCCAGGCCCAGGTTCTCGGCGCGGGCGGCCAGCCACAGGTTCTGGATGGCGCATGCCACCGAGCACAGCGCCATCTCGTCGGGAAGGGTACGGCGGCCGAATATAGTGCCGTCGTCGGGAGCGAGCGCTGCGACCAGCAATTCCGCGCACTCGCGCACGCCCTCCACCTTCAGGCGCAGAAACTCGGCAGAGCGTTCGCCCAGCGCCGCCGCCGTTGCATCGCGCTCCACCGCGACCAGGGACGCGATGCGCTCGCGCAATGCCGCGTCCGTTACGCGAATGATACGCCATGGCTGCATGAGTCCGACCGACGGCGCCTGATGGGCGGCCTGGAGCAGCCGTTCGAGCATTTGCTCGTCGATCCGAGTGCCGGATGTGAAGTGCCGCATGTCGCGGCGCGCCGCGATGATTTGGTAAAGGGTCTGTTGTTCCCGTTCGGAAAAACGCGCCGGCTCTGCGGTATCGTCTACCCGGCCGGACTCGTGCGGCGGCTGCGAATCGGTGTGCGCAGGGAACGCGCTAGGCTTCGACATGTTCCGGCCCGCGGTGGTAGATCAGATCCTCGACCGGTCGGCCCCCGACCAGGTGTTCCGCGATGATGCGGTCCAGGTTCGCTTCGGTGACGTTGTAGTACCAGATGCCGTCTGGCTGCACGCACATGACCGGGCCGGACTTGCAGGTGGCGAAACAGTGGGTGCGGGTGCGTTTGACGCGCAACTCGCCGCTGTCGATGCCGGCGGCCTTGAATTTCTCGCCCAGCATCTCGAACAGCTCCTGCGATTCACCGTCTTCGGTGCAGCGCGGCCCGACGCATACCAGCAAGTGGCGTTTGTAGACGCCCATCTTGGGTTTTTCCAGGGGGATGATGGTGTTCTCACTCATTGCTGACTGCCTCCAGTTCGTTGCCGGCCGTGAACGTTTGCCAGGTCTGTTCAAAATAGCGCATCGCTTCCTTGTCGAAGGACGCATCCCGACGGACCAGGGAGAGGTTGAACACCGTCTCGCCCAGGTCGTCGACAAAGTGCACGCCGCGCAGGCTGTCACCGCGGCGCACAAACCACGCCTGGTGCACGCGCGAGCCGTCGATGTGTAAATGGAAGTGTTCGTTTTCGATATTCAGCCAGTCACCGCGGCGACGGAATTCAATGCCGTCAAGCAGCAGCTCGCTCACTGCGCCCGCCTCGCTGCGAACCACCACCCGTACGCGCCCCCAGCCCCGTGCCGCCTTCAACAGATCAGTTTCGGCGCCGGGAGGTACCGCGGCGGCGGTAAAATCTCCGGCGCTGTCACCCGGTTCGACTTCGCCGATGGCCGAAAGGATCTCGCCTACGGGCGCGTCAAAATACCGCGCCACGACGTGCAGCGATGGCGCGCCGTTGTCGCGCAGGTGTTGGCGCACGCAGGCCTTCCAGCCCTCCAGGCCCATGGTCAACGAGCGCCCGGCCTTTTCGCCTGTCTTCGCCTCGCCGGTGATGCCGTCGTACTTGTTGGCGTAGCCGCGTGGCGTGATCATCAGGCCTTCCTGCAGGTAGCTGCTGCTGTTGCCGATCAGCACCGTGGTCAGCATGCCGATCTTGCAGTCCTTCATCTCGTCGAGCCGCACCATCTGGATATTCTGCGCCTCGCGGTAGGCCGACTTGACGATGGCCACTGGCGTGTCGGGTTTGCGGTATTGCAGCAGGATGCGCTGCGCCTCGACGATCTGTCGCGTGCGCCGGCCGCTCTTGGGGTTGTACAGGGCGACGACGAAATCGGCACGCGCGGCGGCCTCGATGCGGCGGGCGATGGTCGGCCACGGGGTCAATAGATCGGATAAGGAGATGGAGCAGAAATCGTGGGTGAGCGGCGCGCCCACCAGCGAGGCGCAGGCGGAGAGCGCCGTGCTGCCCGGGATGACCTCGACGCTGATGTCACTGTTTGGCGTCCAGCCCGATTGCAGTAGCACCTCGTAGGTGGGACCGGCCATGCCGTAGACGCCGATGTCGCCCGATGATACCAGGGCCACGGTTTTGCCGAGCCTGGCCTGTTCGTAGGCCTCGACGCAGCGGTCGATCTCTTCGGTCATACCCTTGCGGATGACCTCCTTGCCGTCCAGCAGGTCTTGCACCAGTTTGATGTAAGTGGAATAGCCGATGACCACGTCGGCCTCGGCGATGGCCTGGCGCGCGCGCAGGCTCATGTGGGCCTCGGCGCCGGGGCCGAAACCCACCAGCAGAATTTTGCCTGTCTTAATCATTGTTCCTCCTTTTCGCGATGGAAACGGTGGCGTTCTTGCCGTCGCTTCCCCTGTATTTGTATTTCTCCAGCAGCAGGTCGCCCATGTGGGTGCCGGCGGCCAGCAGCGCCGCTGCTTCCGCTACTGCAGGCGTGCCCATGTATTTGCGTACCGTCTCCGAGGGACTGGGCACTGTCACTTGCGCGAGTGCCTCGGCGCTGAAAAAGCGCAGCGGCCAGCCGTGTTGGCTTGCCAACGCCAGGATGGCCACCTCGTCGTGTTTCCTGTCGATGGTGGCGGCCCCGACGACGGTCTCCAATTCGATGTTCGCGGCGGCCAGCGCGTGGGTCACCGCCGCGGCCAGGGTGTCGAGCGAGGTGCCGCGGTCGCAGCCCAGGCCCAGGATTACGCGTGTCATGATGGGTCCTCCGGCGGCCGGTAGACCACCAGACGCTCTTCGAGCTCCTGCCACAAGGCTTGCGGAATCTCACGCCGCGTTACCCACAGCACGGCGCGGAACTGATCCAGATCCACGTCCTCGAAGTGTTCGAACAGCCGGATGTTGCCGGGCAGGGGGGTAGCGCGGGTCCACCAGTTCCCGGCGCCGGCCTCCTGCACAAAGGCGATGGGCTCGTCGTTCACCACGTGGGCGGAGACGCGGGTGATGTTGATCTTCGGCGCCTCCACCTGCCAGCCGAGTTCGCGGCCGAGAATATCGACGGGGATGGTCTTGCCCACGTCGGAGGCGGTGGTGAGCACGGGGGTGGCACCCAGCAAGGCGGCCAATTGTTCGGCGTAGGCGTTGGCGCCGCCGACGTGGCCCGACAGCACCGGGATGACGAATTGCGCCGCGTCGTCCACCACCAGCACGCCGGGATCCTCATCCTTGGATTTCAAATGCGGCGCAATGAGGCGCACCACCGCGCCCAGCGAGACGAAGAACACGATCTGGTCGTAACGCGAAAACAGTGTCCCGATCTGTGCGCTCAAGGCACCGCTGTAAGTGTTCGCGTCATTGGGCAGGCCCGCGATAAGGGGGGCGAACTTGTCGGCGACGACGACATCGGCCTGCGGCAGGCGCGGTGCGATGTTCGCCACTTGTTCGGCGCCATGTTTGGTGATGGCGATCAGGGCGATACGAGATGCTTCGGTAGTCATGCGCCGACCTCCTTGAGTTGCGGTTTCTTGCGGCAGCCGCGCAGCAATTCACCGCGCGGACGATCCGGGTTGCGCACCAGCATCAGCGACAGATAATTCACCTTGCCGCCTCGCAGCGTGGCCACATCGGTGATGGCGCGCTCATCGGGCGCGCCGGCCTTTTCGATGAAGCGCGTGTGTTGCAGCAGGCCACGGCGCTCCAGCAGGGCGATGATGTCATCGAGCAGTGGTTTGACCTTGAGCAACACCAGGGTGTCGAACTCGTTCAACAGGGTTTCGATGGTGGCGATGCCGTAGGCGGCCGGGATGATGGCAATGGCGTCGTCGGTATCGGCCAGCGGCATGTCCAGCCGCGCCGCCGCCGCGTGGTAGGAGGTGACGCCGGCAATGATCTCGACGGCAACGGTCTCGTCCAGCGCGGTCAGCGTGCGCGCCAGGTGACTGAAGGTGGAATAGGTGGAGGCATCACCTTCTACCAGAAAACAGACATCGTGCCCGGCCGTCAGCAGGCGCAAGACCGACTGCGCCGCCGCAAGCCAGTATTTGGCGAGGATCGCCGTGTCGTGGGTCATGGGGAACTGTAACGCCGTGGCAGTCTCTGGTACGAGCAGGCCGGCACGCCGCGCGATGTCCAGGGCGTAGCTGTCACCCCCCTTCTTGCGCACCGGATAGGTCCACAGGGCATCGCCGTGCAACAGCGCCCAGGCGTGGCGGGTGATCAGTCCCGGATCGCCGGGACCGAGGGAGACCCCGTAGAGGGTGCCTTTTGTAAACAGGTTCTTGTCAGTCATGGTGCTCTCCTCGCGTTGCGCACACCACCCACACCGGGTTCTCGGCGGCCAGGCGGTGCATGTCGAGTATGGGGCGGCTGCGCGAAGCCTGAAGCTGGGTGATGTCCCATTGCGCGCCAAGTGTTTTCAGCATCGCCGTGGCGGCACTGACGTTCTCGAAGGTGACGAAATTCATCACCAGCCAGCCGTGGGGTTTCATGCGTGCCAGGCTGAGCCGTATGAGTTCATCAAGCTCGCCACCGGAGCCGCCGATGAAGACGGCGTCGGGGTCAGGCCAGCGCTCCAGGCCTTGGGGGGCCTTGCCATGGATCAGCGCGTAGTTATGCACGCCAAGGTCGCGGCGATTGGCGGCGGCGATGGCGGCATCATCGGTGTTTTTCTCGATGGCGTAGACGTAGCCGTCCGGGCACAGTCGAGCCGCCTCCAGGCCGACCGCACCCGAGCCGGCGCCAATGTCCCAGACGATGCTGTCGGCGCGCAGTTGCAGGCGTGCCAGCGATACCGCACGCACCTCGCGTTTGGTGATCAGACCCTTGTTGGGTTTGCGCTGGCGATAGCTTTCATCGGTCAGGCCGAAGGTCACGGGGCGCGGCATGGGCGCCGTGCGCCACAGTAACACGACGTTCGGTTCGGCAAACTGCATACGGGCCGCGTCGGCAACGGCGCAATCGGCGACCACGCGCTCCTCGGCCTGCAACAGCCGCTCGGCCACCGCTATGCGGAAGTCGTCGTCCAGACCTTCCGCCATCAGCATGTGGGCGATGCGGCCGGGCGTGTTCTCGGGGCTGGTGAAGACGGCCAGGCGTTCGTGTCGTTGCAGCGCGCGCAGGATCGGATAGAGCCCGTGGTCCGGTCCCGCGCCTTCGCGCCATTCGCCGGCGTCGCGGTTGTGCACCGAGACGATCTTCATCTCCTGCCACGGCAGGCCGAGGCGGGCGCAGGCCAGTTGCATCGTGGAGACATTGGGTAGCACCTCGCAGGCCTCGATACACAGCCGCGACTGCAAAAATGCGGCGATGCCGTGGCACAGCGGGTCGCCGGTGGCCAGCACCACGACGCGCTTGTTATCGGCCTGGGCGGCGCGTATCCATTCGGGCACCTGCATTAATTGGCCGGTCAGGTCGCGTGTTTCAGCAGCGGCCAGGTGATCGGCGAACAATGCCAGGGTGCGCGTCGCGCCGATGACCAGATCCGCCTCGCGGAGATGGGCGAGCGCCTGTGGCGTCAGGCCGTCTGCGCCGTTGTCCAGAACGCCAATGATGCGGCAGGGTTCATTCATTTCTTTCGTTCCCCTCTGCCTCGGCGATCTTGTTGCCTTCGAAGTCGCATACCAAAACCTTCAATGTGAATTTTCCCGGATAGCGGGCCGCCAGCGTCTGCACCACCCGTCGCGCCAGGGCGTGATGGAACGCGTCAACCAGGCCCAGCTCGGCCATGCGTTCGGCGGCATAGCGCGCCATCTCCGCCTGGCGGATGTCCTCGCAGACGTCCGGCGGCGCGCCGCTGTCGTGGGCAAGCTCTGCAAGTAAACCGGTATCAACCTCGGCGCGGCCGGCGTGGGTGATGGTCTCGCCCTGGGCCATTTTGGTGAGCTTGCCTACCATGCCGCCGATCACCACGTGGCGAATGCCTTGCTTAACCACCGTGTCCAGCGCGTAGCGCAGGAAGTCGCCCATCTGCACGAAACAGGCAGGTGCCAGATCGGGGAGCTCTCGTATAACGAATTTTTCTGTGCGCCCGCCGGTGGTGAGCACCACGGTGTCCTGTCCCTGCGCGGCCGCCACCTCGATGCCCTGAATGACACTGGCGCGAAAGGCGGCGGTGGAATAGGGGCGCACGATGCCGGTGGTGCCGAGGATGGAGATGCCGCCGACGATACCGAGTCGGGCGTTGATGGTCTTCTTGGCCATTTTTTCGCCCTCGGGAACTGAGATGACAACCTCGAGTCCAGTCCGCTTGAGCAGCTCACCAGCGGCAGCGCGCACGTTCTCCTCGATGTTGCGCCACGGCACCGGGTTGATGGCCGGGCCGCCCACGTCCAGTCCCAGGCCGGCCAGGGTGACCGTGCCCACGCCCGCGCCGCCCTTGAGGCGCACTTCGCCCTCCGCCTCGGGCAGCGGGCGGACGTCAACGGTGAGGTGGGCGCCGTGGGTGCAGTCGGGATCGTCACCGGCGTCCTTGATCACCACGGCATGGGCGCAGCCATTCTCTACGCGGCCATCGGTCACCGTAAAATTGACGAGATCGCCGTTGGGCAGCAGGCATGTCACTACATCGGGTACCTGGCCGTGCATCAGGCCCTCGGTGGCGGCGCGGGCCGCTGCGGCCGAGCAGGCGCCAGTGGTGAAACCGGTGCGGGTACCCCTTTTTCTGGTTTTCTCCATCAAGGCTGGCGGCTCCGCTGTATCATGCTTTTTGCCGCGCCTCGGCCAGGGCCAGCAGCGCGTGGATCGCCGCGACCACCAGCGTCGAGCCGCCCTTGCGGCCTTCGGTGATCACCCAGGGTATCTGCGTCAGCTCGCTCAACGCAGCCTTGGACTCGGCGGCGGAGACGAAACCCACCGGCATGCCGATGATCAGCGCCGGGCGCGCCTGTTTCTCGCGGATCAGGCGCACCACCTCCAGCAGCGCGGTGGGTGCATTGCCGACGGCGACGATGCCGCCATCCAGCAAACCCAGTCGATGCGCCTTGCGCATGGCCTGCACAGCACGGGTGCTGTTTTCAGCGCGCGCCTTTGCAATCACGTCCTCGTCACTGATGAACTGGTGGAGTTCGACGCCGAAATGGGCCAGGCGTGGCCGCGACACGCCGACGAGTATCATTTCCACGTCGGCGACGATGGAGCCGCCCGCCAGGATGGCGGCCACACCGGCCTGCACCGCGTCCGGGTGAAACCGGGTCAGGCCGTTGAACTCGAAATCGGCCGTGGCGTGAATCATGCGCCGCACCAGCGGCCATTGCTCGTCGGTGTAGACATGGGGTCCGGCCTCGCGGTCCACGATGGCGAAGGAGTCGTGTTCGATCTGTTGACCGGCCCGGGTCAGTTGCTCGGTGATGGTGTTGCTCATAGGACGCAGACCTCTCGCGCGTGGTCGTGTGCATGATGGTCGTCATGGTGGTGATGGCCATGACCGTCATCGTGGGCGATCTCGCGGTATTTGCAGCCGTCGCACGGCATGCGCCCGGCCTCGTGTCCGGTCTCGCTCACGCGCTGCTCCAGCAGGGCGAAGATCTCGTCTTCGAAACCGAAATACTCGCCACGGGCGAAGCGGATGTGGGGATATTGCTGCCGCAGATGCTCCACCTGGCGCTTGATGCGTTCCATGAGCGTACCGGTGAACAGGTAATAGGGCAGCACAACGAGCTGCGTCATGCCCAGTCGCGCGTGACGCTGCACCACTCGCTCCAGGCGCGGGTGGGTGATGCCGGTGAAGGCGATGTCCACCAGTTCGTGTTCGCCCGTCTCCTGTAACCAACGCGCCATCTTCGCGACCTCGCCGTTGGCCATGCGATCCGACGAGCCGCGGCCGAGCACGATGACGCCGGTGGTCCTGGGATCGGGCATGTCCAGCTCGCGCATGGCCTGACTCAGGCGCCGTTTCAGGATGGCGACGATGGGGTCGCAGGCACCCAGGTGCGGCGCATAGATAAATTCGGTTTGCGGATACCGGGCGCGGGCCGACTCGATGAGTTGCGGGATTTCCATCTTCACGTGGCCGGCCGCGTTGAGAATCAACGGTACCACGATGACCCGCCGCGCATCGCGCGCCGCCCGCGCCAGCCCGTCGTCTACCAGCACCTCGGCGAATTCGATGAAACAGAGGTCGATCTTCCAGTCCGGCTGACGCTTGCGCCATTGCTGCACGAACTTCTCGATTTCGAGGTTGCCCGCAGGGTCACGGGAACCGTGACCGACCAATAATATTGTGTCTTTCATGTCTGCTGCTCCGGTTCGGGTTTAATGCCGCGGCGAAAACGGTGGGTGAACGCAGCGTCATAGAGTTTCGATTTTTTCAATTCCGGCCAGTACCGTGCGCCCAGCGTGGGGCTCGCGATGATCATGGCCTGGCTGTTGATCTTCGCGGCGCGGCATTTCTCGCGGATGTCGGCGAGGGTGCCGCGGATCACCACTTCCTCGTCCGGCCAACTGGCCTTGTGCACCACCAGCACCGGCGCGTCCT
>DATCTE010000170.1:0-2577 GCA_036568085.1 Thiobacillus sp. | reverse complement strand
GACAACAAGGTCCGAACCGTCGCCGACGTGCGCCACGCTTTCGTCAAGCACGGCGGCAACATGGGCACCGACGGCTGCGTCGCCTTCCAGTTCAAGCACTGCGGCCAGATCATCCTGGAGCCCGGTGCAAGCGAGGAAGCGGTGATGGAAGCCGCGCTCGACGCCGGCGCCGATGACATCATCCCCAACGAGGACGGCTCGATCGAAGTGCTGACCTCGCCCGATCCCAAGGCCTTCGAGGCGGTGAAGGAGGCGCTGGAAAAAGCCGGCTTCAAGCCGGCAGTCGCCGAGATCACCATGCGCCCGGAAGCCGAGACCGAACTGACCGGCGATGACGCGGTGAAGATGCAGAAAATCCTCGACGCGCTCGACTCACTCGACGATGTCCAGGATGTCTACACCAACGCCGTGTTGCCTGAGTAAGCCTCCCTTTGCGCATCCTCGGCATTGATCCCGGTTTGCGCCTCACCGGCTTCGGCGTGATCGAACAGACCGGGCAGAAGCTGGCCTATATTGCCAGTGGCGTGATCAAGAGCGGCGAGGGCAGCCTGCCGCAGCGGCTGGGCGTGCTGTTCGCCGGGCTGAACGAAGTGATCGCCACCTACCAGCCCGATACCTGCGCGGTGGAAATCGTCTTCGTCAACGTCAACCCGCAGTCGACGCTGCTGCTCGGCCAGGCACGCGGCGCGGCGATCTGCGCGGCGGTCTCGAATGAGTTGCTGGTGGCGGAATACACTGCATTGCAGATCAAGCAGGCGGTGGTCGGCCACGGCAAGGCGGCCAAGGAACAGGTACAGGAAATGGTCAAGCGCCTGCTGAGCCTGCCTGTCGCGCCGACGGCGGATGCCGCTGATGCGCTGGCCTGCGCCATCACCCACGCGCACGGCAGCCGCCTGGGTGCGCAGTCCACCGCAGGCTATCGCGTCAAGGGCGGGCGACTGGTATGAACGAGGATTCCACATGATAGACAACGCTGTTTCGATGGGAGGCCCAATGATCGGGCGCGCTGTTTCAATGGGATGCGCCCGATGATCGGGCGCGCCTTACTTAACGGATGCGCGCCATGATTGGGCGCATCACCGGCACGCTCGCCGCCAAGCAGCCGCCGCAGGTGCTGGTGGACGTGAACGGCGTCGGCTACGAAATCGACGTGCCGATGAGCACGTTCTACAACCTGCCCGCGATCGGCGAAAAGATCAGCCTGCTCACCCACCTGGCCATCCGCGAGGATGCGCATCTGCTGTATGGCTTCGGCAGCGAGGTCGAGCGTGCCGCGTTTCGCGAATTGCTGAAGGTCTCCGGCATCGGCGCCAAGACCGCGCTGTCGGTGTTGTCCGGCCTGTCGGTCAACGACCTGTCGGCAGCGATCGCCGCGCAGGAAATCGGCCGCATCGTCAAAGTTCCCGGCATCGGCAAGAAAACCGCCGAGCGCCTGCTGCTCGAACTGAAGGGCAAGCCGGTATTTGCCGGTGCGATCGCCAGCACGGAACCGGCCGGCGTGTCGGACGACGTGCGCCAGGCACTGCTGGCGCTCGGCTACAACGAGCGCGAAACCACCGAGGCCGTGCGCAAGCTGCCGCCCGACCTGCCGGTGGGCGAGGCGATCCGGCAGGCGCTGAGGGCCTTGTCGAAGACCTGAACCCACCCTATGCCGGCCCCCGCTCAACCCCCTCGACCTTCGGCATCCCTGCAGCGCCACCTGGTGTGGCTGTTGCTGAGCGTGGTCGGCATGTTCGGCGCGGGGATCGGCCTGAGCCTGTGGTTCAGCCTGGAGTCCAGCCGGGAAGAGCAGCAGCACTTCATCCGGTACGAAGCCGAGCAGACCCGTACCAATCTGGTACGGCAACTGGCGTATTACCGCTTGCTGCTCGACAATGCGGCGCGCGATCCCAAACTGGTCGACTTGATGGAATTCGGCACGATCGATGCGCAGCAGCAGTGGGCACGTTCGCGTCAGCGGCTGTTGCCCGAGATCGTGGGGCTGGCTCTGGTCGATCCGCACGGCGACGTGCTGGGCGAGGCGGAATCGTTGCATATCGGGCCGGAATGTCAGCAGGACATGCGGCGGCCGGGTGCGCTGACGGATGGCCGCCTGCTGGTCCATCGAGAGCTGGCCGGCGCAGAGCATGCCGACCTGATGGGCGCGGTGCTCGATGCCCGTGGCAATCTGCTGGGGGGCATTTTCCTGAGCGTGCGCCTGACACAACTCCAGCGCGTGATCGATGCTGCGATCCATCCGGGTCATGCCATTGCGCTCGTCGATGCGCGCGGAAAAACCATCGTCAGTCGTGGCGAGATAAGCGGACGGATGCGTGAAATCCACCTCCCTGTGGCGGACACGGGCTGGACACTCGTCGTGCAGACGCCGGTGCAATGGCTGACGCGCAGCGGGTGGCGGCAGGTGGTGGCAGGCTTGCTGACCCTCGGGGCCGTGCTGCTGGTGCTGGTTGTTGCCATGGTGCGGCTGCGTCACACGATGCTGCGCGACATCGTGTCGACGGTCGATGCGCTGACCGCACTGGCGCGTGACGAACCGGTTCCCACCATCGTGCCGCACTACGTCGAGTTCGAGACGGT